>JACMKK010000540.1 GCA_014380115.1 Luteimonas sp.
ACCAGGGCTCCGGGATCGTCGAGATCAAGGTCAGCCCAGCCAGCCGCGACCCCTACGGCGCGATAGAGTGCGCCCGAGTCGAGGTAATGCCATCCCAGGCGCTGGGCCACATGGCGGCTGATGGTGCCCTTGCCGGACCCCGAGGGACCGTCGATGGTGAGGACCGGCGTATTGTCGTGAGCAACCATGCAGAGGCTCCAGGATTCGCATCATTCTAGCCGCCCGCGACGCCCGAGCGCCGCAAGCGCTTGATAACGCGGGGAAAGGAGCGCTAGAATGCGCGGCTGATTTTTCCCCATTCTGTTTTCGAGGTTTTCCATGAAGGTCCTGTCCTCCCTGAAGTCGGCGAAGGCCCGCCACCGCGACTGCAAGGTCGTCCGCCGCCGTGGCAAGGTCTTCGTGATCTGCAAGACCAATCCGCGTTTCAAAGCGCGCCAGCGCTAAAACCGGACAACACCCGCGAAGCGCACCAGCGCAGAAGCCGGGCAACACCGGGGCACCTATCCCGGATGCTCGTCGAAGGGCCGCAGCGATGCGGCCTTTTCACGTTTTGGGATCGCCGACACGGCCGCGACGTCCGCGGATGTAGCTTCGCTCGGAGGCGATCTGCTACAAGGCATCGCAACCCGATCGCAGGCGTTCCGCCCGCGCCATCCGTCCCAGGAGTTCCGCATGAACCGTCGTCTCCGTGCCATCCCGTTGCTGGCCTTGCTCGCGTTCGCCGGCACCTCCGTGGCGGAAACGCTGCTGATCGAACGCGTGCAGGAAGAGGCGCGCGCCGCCATGCCCGCGCGCGGAATGACGATGGCGCAGGTCGAGGCCCGCTTCGGCGCCCCGACCGAGCGCCTCGATCCCCGCGGCGGCCAGAAGCGGCAGTGGCCGACGATCAATCGCTGGTCGTATCCAGCCTTCACGGTCTACTTCGAAAAGACCAGGGTCGTCGATGCCGTTGCCAACAAGACCGACCCGCAAGAGATCGGCCCGAAGCCGCCCATCCGCTGATCATGGCCGACGTGGTGCGTTTCCCCGCGGAGTGGGAACCCCAGTCCGCGATCCTGCTCGCCTGGCCGCATGCCGAAACCGACTGGGCCGAGCGACTGGATGAGGTCGAAGAGGCCTACATCGCGCTGGTCGCAGCCATTACCCGTTTCGAGCGGGTCGTCATCTGCGTCGCCGACGACGACCTGCAGGCCTATGCGCGTGCGCGACTGTCGTCGGCGCGGATCGACATGGCGCGCGTCGCGTTCGTCGACGTCGAATACGACGACACCTGGTTGCGCGATTCGGGGCCGATCACCCTGCAGGTCGAACACGGTTTCCGGCTGCTGGATTTCCGCTTCACCGGTTGGGGCGGCAAGTTCGATGCAAGTCGCGACGACCAGTTGATCGAAGCGTTGCAGTCGCAGGAACTCTTCCTTAACTCCATCACGCAACCCATTGATTTCGCTTTGGAGGGTGGCGCAATCGAAACCGATGGACAGGGTACGTTGCTGACCACATGGCAATGCCTGCACGAGCGTCATCCGGACAAAAGCCGCGCGGACTTGACTGCCAAGCTAGCGGGCTGGCTGGAGCAGGATCGCGTGCTCTGGCTCGACCACGGCTACCTCGAGGGCGACGACACCGACGCGCACATCGACACCCTCGCCCGCTTCGCCGCACCCGATGCCCTCGTGTACCAGGCCTGCGACGATCCGGCCGACAGCCATTACGTCGAACTGCGTGCCATGGCGAACGAGATCGCAGCATTGCGAACCGACGACGACCGGCCCTATCGCCTGTTCCCGCTCCCCTGGCCGAAACCCATTCTCGACGGCGGGCGACGCCTGGCCGCGTCCTATGCGAACTTCCTGATCATCAACGGCGCCGTGCTGGTGCCGGCCTACGGAGACGCTGCCGATGGCCAAGCCGCCGCCGTGCTTGAAAAGGCGTTTCCCGGACGCGAAATAGTGCCTGTGCCCTGCCGAGCGTTGATCTGGCAGAACGGCAGCCTGCACTGCCTGACCATGCAACTTCCCGACGGGCTTGTTTGAGCGGGTTTTTTTAAGCGCCGCTTCGAGGGTTGCCACTGAAGTCTTAGCGATGGCAATGGTGGGCCAAGACCCACCCTACAATCCCCGCATCACCCGGAATTGCAATCGTCCATGAAGAAGAAGACCACCCTGCCCGTCGCGCTCGTCCAGGAGCGCAACCATGGCGATGCCGAGGCGAATCTCGCCGTCATCGAACAGCGCGTGGCCGAAGCAGCGAGGCAAGGCGCCAAGCTCGTGCTGCTGCAGGAACTGCACAACGGCGCCTACTTCTGCCAGCACGAATCGGTCAGCGAATTCGATCGCGCCGAGCCAATCCCCGGCCCCAGTACCCAACGTCTCGGCACGCTGGCCAAACAGCACGGCGTGGTGTTGGTCAGCTCACTGTTCGAGCGCCGCGCTGCCGGCCTGTACCACAACACCGCGGTCGTCTTCGACAGCGACGGCTCGACGGCCGGCAAATATCGAAAAATGCATATCCCGGACGATCCGGGGTTCTACGAGAAGTTCTACTTCACGCCTGGCGACTTGGGTTTCACGCCGATCGACACGTCCGTGGGCCGTCTCGGGCTGCTGGTGTGTTGGGACCAGTGGTATCCGGAAGCTGCGCGGCTGATGGCGCTGGCCGGCGCGGATCTGCTGCTTTACCCGACCGCCATCGGTTGGGATCCAGATGACGACCAGGACGAGAAGAACCGCCAGCGCGATGCCTGGATCCTCAGCCACCGCGGCCACGCGGTCGCCAACGGCCTGCCCGTGCTGAGCTGCAATCGAGTCGGTCACGAGCCCTCGCCTCTGGGCGCCTCCGGCATCCGCTTCTGGGGCAACACTCATGTGCTCGGTCCACAGGGCGAATTCCTCGCCGAAGCCGGTGCGGACAACCCAGAGCTTCTGCTGGCGGAAGTCGACCTGCAACGCAGCGAGCACGTGCGCCGCATCTGGCCGTTCCTGCGCGACCGCCGAATCGACGCTTACGGCGATCTGCTGAAGCGCTATCGGGACTGAACTCTCGACTACCGACGAACGGCATATAAAATACGAACGGACGTGCTAATTTATCCGGCATGTCTGCTATGACCGCTACCGGAAAAGGCGCCGCAACGCGCGACAGCATCGTCGACCGCGCCTACGCCCTGGCCTCCTCCAGCGGCCTCGAAAGCCTGTCGATCGGCCCGCTGGCGCAGGCGGTGGGCATGTCCAAGAGCGGCGTTTTCGCCCATTTCGGATCCCGCGAAGACCTGCAACTGGCCGTGCTGGATGCCGCCGGCCAACGCTTCCTTGCGCATGTACTGCTGCCCGCGTTGAAGGTGCGTCGCGGCCTGCCGCGATTGCGCGCGATCATGGCAGCCTGGTTCGACTGGGCGCGGCAAACCGCCGGCGGCTGCGTATTGCTGGCCGCGGCGAACGAATACGACGATCGTCCCGGCGTGCTGCGCGACCGTGTCCAGCAGCATGAGATCCGCTGGCGCAGCGACCTTGCCCGCGCCGTCCAGCTCGCCGTTGATAGCGGTGAACTCCTATCGGACACCGATCCGATGCAGGTCGCGTTCGAGCTCTACGGGCTGGCTTTGGTCGTACACCACGATGCGGGCCTGACCGGCCTTGAAGCCGCCGTCGAACGCGGGCAACGCGCGCTCGACCGTCTGATGCACTCCTACTCCCCCAATTCCTGACCGTTTCGCGGAGGCTCGTGATGAACAGTGCCACGATCAAAAATAGCACGATCGTTCGAAATGACAGAACAGAGTTCGGACCTTCGGGCCCGAAGCTAGTCGGCAAACCTGCGCTCGATCATGTCGTCGCGTCTGCAAACTATCGGGAAACGGAACGCCGCATTCCCTGGATTCCGAACGACTGGCGTACAGGCCTGCTTCGCGCGGGAATTCGCGCCGTCTGCGCGCTCGCGCCCGCCCTCGCCGTACGCCTGGTGGATCGCCTGTGGTTCACGCCGCCGCGAGCACCTCTACATGCGGGCGCTGCCGAGCTGCTGCGGCAAGCTACGACATTGTCGTTTCGGGTCCACGGCCGGCGCGTCGCCGCATGGTCATGGGGAAGCGGCCCGATCGTCCTGCTGATCCACGGTTGGGGCGGACACGCGGGGCAGATGCAATCGTTCGTGGAGCCGTTGCTGCGCGCGGGGTTCCGCGTGCTGGCGTTCGACGCACCCGGCCACGGCGCCTCGGCTCCCAGCCGCATGGGCGGGCGCCGCGTCAGCTTCATCGAATTCGCCGCCGCATTGCGCGAAGTGTCGCGGACAGCCGGATCGGTGAGCGGGCTGATCGCCCACTCCAGCGGCTGCACCGCGACAGCACTGGCCATCCGCGATGGTTGGCGGCCGCCGGCGCGGATGGTGTTCGTGGCGCCCTTCGTGTTTCCAGACGCTTATGCGGCACCGTTCGCGAAGGCCCTCGCTGTCAGTGCCACGGTCATGGCGAGGTTTCGTGCGCGGGTCGAACGGCGTTTCAAGCGGCCATGGTCCGATTTCGATATCGACGGCACCCCGTGCGTCGCGGACGTACCGCCGCTGCTGTTGGTCCACGATCACGATGACAACGAAGTGCCATTTACCGACAGCGTTGCACTGGCCGCTGCCTGGCCGCAGTCGCGCATGATCGACACGCAGGGCCTGGGGCATCGCAAGTTGTTGCGCGATGCGGCCGTAGTGGCGCGATCCGTCGAATTCCTCGAACGACCCGTGGCGGCACACGTGACGACGCGGCCAACTCCGCATTCGCCGGCCGATGCACGCGATGAACTGGATCTCGCCTTCGAATCTGCTGGATTTGCGCCTGAGCAAGGTGCCCGATCCACTTCGATGACGTGATCTGGCTCCGCTTTCGTTGCTAGCGCGCGGCGCGAGGCACTAAGCTTTGCCCCACCCGTCCATTCCGCCCGTCGACGGCGCCGCAAGGCGCCGTCGTGCTATCCGGACTCCGTCACAGGCCAGGCTCTTCGATGCAGATCGCCGTTCCTCTTGTTCATCCGCCCAGTCACATCGCCCATGTCTGAGTCCGCGCCGCTACAGAGCCTGCTCGAGTCGCAACCGCATGCGATCGTCGAACGCGACGGGG
>JACMKK010000541.1 GCA_014380115.1 Luteimonas sp.
AATTGCGGATGCGGTTGCCGCGCACGATGACGTTGCCGGCGCGAAATGCGTTGATGGCGTTGCCGTATTGTCCGGAACCGCCGGGACCTGCCTTGATGTCTTCGATGCGGTTGTCGAGCACCAGCGTACCGTCGTCGCCGATCACGTGGCGCAGGATTTCGATGCCGTTGTCGTTGGTGCCAATAATGGTGTTGCGCGAGACCAGCAGGCCCTGCGCGTCGAATGACGTGATCCCGGTCACGGCGATCTTCGAGATGATGTTGCCGCTGATGTCGCCGGAGCAGTTCTCGAACCAGATGCCGTTGCCGCCGCTGCCGGTGATTTCGCAATCGGTGATGCGGATGTCGCGTCCATTGAGGCAATGCACCAGGCCGCGCCGTGTCGGCAGCGGAATGCCGCCGCCATCCAGCGTGATGTTGGTCAGCCCGATGCTGCCGGCGCCTTCGCTCTGCAGCAGCGATGCGCCGCCGCTGAAGACCAGTTTGGTGGCGCCGCGGACGCCGACCAGTTGCGTGCCGTTCTGCAGGCGCAGCATGCCGGTGCGATAGACCCCGGGCGGCAGCGCCAGCGGCATCTGGGCCCGCGCGGCCTCGTCGATCGCGCGCTGCAACGCCCTGGTCTGATCGTCGGGATTGCCGGGCCGCACGCCATATTGGGTGGCGTCGCGTCCCAGTGAGGAGGTCGGTGGCGCTGCGCGCGCCGCATCCGGCGACATCGCCAGCGCCCCGGCCACGCCGGCGGCGGATACTCCGATGAGATGGCGGCGATTGACGTCCATGATCGCGTCTCCGGCGGACGTGTGTCCGCAACGTCTGGAGTAACGCAAAAATGCGGCGCGGCATCGTGAAGGCGAGGGCGGGAGGAGGCAATTGTTGGGGGTAGGGTTAATCGTTATCGAGCGGTTTTGACGATGGTGCCGGGTTGGTGGGCACGCTTCGCTTTGCCCACCCTTGTAATAGCGAAATCGAATATCTTCGACTTATTCCGTGAGGAATGGCCTGCCGCGGCGTGCATTCCGCGGCAGGCCGCTGGCGATCGGATCGAGCCCACCCTGAGCAGTTTGTGGCTGCCATGTAGCGTGATCGCGCCAGCACTTCATCGGACCCGGATGGTTGCCGGAACAACTTGGTTCGCTTTACAAGGCAGGGTCGAAGAAGATGACACAGACTATCACAACGACGGCTGGAATCGATACCTCCAAGGCCAAACTGGATATCGCAGTTCACGGTCGGACCGAACGCTGGCAGGTCGCCAATGCTCTGCCTGGCTGGCGCGCTTTGGCAGCGAACTTGGCCAAGGCCGGTGTCACGCGGGTCGGTATTGAGGCGACCGGGGGTTACGAACGAGGTGTGGTGGAGCACTTGCGCGCGGCGGGCTTCATCATGCTGGTGCTGCAGCCGGTCCGGGTCAAGGCGTTCGGCCAGGTACACTTGCGGCGCGCCAAGAACGATGCACTCGATGCCGAGCTGATTGCTGCATGTACCGCTGCGATCGATGATCCAAGGATCGCGCCGGATCCACGACTGGCCGAACTAGCGGGATATCTGACCTTCCTCGAGCAAATCGAGGAAGACATCGCGCGCCTCAAGACCCGGCTAGAACATGTTGAAGAACCGGCCCTGCGGCGCATTGTTAACAGCGACATCGCCCGGCTGAAGGCACGCAAGACCGCGCAGATACGTTCCCTTGCCAAGCGCCTTCGTGCCCACAGCGATCTGGAAAGGCGGCTCGATCTGGTGCTGAGCATTCCCGGCATCGGCGAGCGAACGGCGCTGGCGCTGATCATTCGAATGCCAGAACTCGGTCAGATCAGCCGCGAGGAAGCTGCCGCCCTGGCCGGTCTTGCACCCTTCGACGACGATAGCGGCAAGTGTCGGGGGCAACGCCACATCGCCGGCGGTCGCGGACGCTTGCGCCGCTCCCTCTTCGCTGCAGCGCTACCAGCAGCATTCCGCTGGAACAAGGCTCTGGTCGCCCTCTATGCTCGTCTCGTCGCCGCCGGCAAAGCCCATAAATCAGCACTCATCGCCTGCGCTCGAAAGCTCCTGATCTACGCCAACACCGTGGTCCAACGCGGAACCCCGTGGACCGAAAAAGCCGCCTAGCTTTTAATGGTTGCTACGAAGTAACGGGTTCCCGCGCCGCATGTCGCGCCAACTTTACCATTTCCAGCAGCATGGCCTCGCCGGCATCGACCAGTTCTTCCAGCGTGATGCGCTGCGTCGTGCCCTTGCGCAGACGTGCGCCATCTCGCGCCAGCGGCGGGACGTGGACGAAAGCGGCGAGGCGGGGACCGCTGTCGCCGCAGGTCGCCTCGATCGCGCGCCAGCTCAGGTAATTGCAAAGATAGCTGCCGGCATCGCGCGAGGCGCGTGCATCGATGCCGGTGGCCCTGGCGGCACGCAGCAATTTGGCGGTGTGCGGCCCGAACATCATGGCGTCGGCACCACCCGCGATCGATCCCTTGCGCACCCGCGTATGGTCGGCGTCGGGCCACAGCATGGTCACCGCGTTGCGGGCGCGGGTCTCGATCCGGAGATACGGTGTGCGGGACGCAAGGCCGAACATCAGCAGTGCGTCCGGCCGGTGCTTAGCCAGCAGCTGTGGCAATTCGCGGTCAACCGCCTTGTAGGTTACCGGAAAGATGTGCGCGGACAGTTCGACGTCGCTGAAAGCAGGCCGGCGCAGCCGCAGCAGCCGCGCGACCAGCGGCTGTGTGGGATTGTACGGCGCTCCGGGAAACGGGCCGAAGCCGGTAACGAGAATGCGGAGTTTGCTTTTCAAATTGTTCCTCTGACATCGCAACGGCGAAATTTCCGCAATCGTACCTATATATCGGATATGGTCAAAATCGTATCCAGCGTTACCGTACGCTCCCGTCGCGAGCCCGTCCTGGTTTGCAGGAAATGCCTCAAGCGCGTTCCCGGCGGGTCCGAAGTCAAGCGTGCGCTGAAGTCTGCGGTGAAAAGCTTGCGCGACGCGCAACCGGAGCGGCACCCGCGCCTCGTCATGACCAGTTGTTTCGGTATCTGCCCCAAACGGGCCGTCGTCGTCGCCAGCGGAACGACGCTGCATCGCGGCGAGTATGTTTTGCTCGCCGATGCCGATCAGGCTGCGGATGTAGCGGCGTTGCTGAAGCCTGCGGATCGGTCCTGAGGCGTTCCGGTTATTTCAGCATGTCCGCGATCTGCTCGGCCGCCAGCGCCGGTGCGACGCGGCCGTCGGCGACTTCGGCCTCGATCTTTTTCACCTTGCCGCGGATCGCGGGGTCGGCGCGCAACCGCGCCATCATCCGTTGCTCCAGCATCGACCACATCCACTTGACCTGCTGCTGCCGCCGCCTATCGGTAAACTCGCCCGATGCATTCATCGCGGTCCGGTGATCCAGGATTTTTTGCCACAGCACGTCGATGCCTGTGCCCGCCAGCGCCGAATAGGTCTCGACCGGCGGGTGCCAGTGTTCCG
>JACMKK010000542.1 GCA_014380115.1 Luteimonas sp.
ATTTCCGCACGCGCGGCAGCGCCCAGCGCCAGTACGGCAAACAACCCGAACATCCACTTCATTTCGATCGACCTTGCTGATTTTGAGCTGCAAACACCTGGCGGATCTCGCGGCTCTGCGAGCGCAGCGCCACCTCTTCGATCGTCGCCTGACCGTACTCGCCGTTGACCATCGTCCCCACCTGCTTCTGGCGATTCGCGAGCCGCTCGAGCAGCAGACGGGTCAACGTGACATTCTGGTGTACCACCGCCCAGTAGAGCGGCGTTCGCGCCTCGCCATCCTCGGCTTCGATGTTGGCGCCAGCCTGGATCAGCACGGCCGCGGCATCTTCAGACTTGTTGCCGCTCACGGAGAGCTGCAGGGCGGTTCGATCCGTGGCGTCGCGCACCTCGAGATCCGCGCCCCGATGGATCAGGTATTGCACGACCCATGGGCGGTTGTATCTGGCAGCGAGATGGAGAGCCCGGCTCTCCATGCCATCCTTCGGGTCGTGCGTGTTCAGGATCGCGGCCTCTATCAGGCAGTCGAGCCGGTCCACGCGGCCTTCGCGGATGTCGATGGCAATCTGCAGCCAGCGATCCTCGACGGGCGGGCAGGCCAATGCCGCACGGCAGGGAGCCGCCAGGGCGAGGGCTAGGGCGAACAGCTTCACGGTAGGCTGACCCTAGCAAGGGTGACGTTGGCAATCTGCAAAGCAGTTCGCGAAGCGGCGTTCTCGTGCGACGTGTCTTGGTCCAGACTTCCGGCGTGGATACTCGAACCTTTCCTGACGACGTGCGATTTCGCTGGCGGGTCCCCATAACCGTAGTTCGCATCGTGTCGGCCTTCTGGAAAAGCGGGTAGCGTACGCCTTGTCATCGAGCACGTGGAAATGCACGTCGTCCGGGATGTCGACTCCTTTGCATCGGCGACCTTCGCGACTTCGTCATCGGCTCGCGGTCCATGCGGGTTGGGCCGCACCTTGATCCCGATACTGTCGCGCAGCGCATTGCCTGGTAGCGCAAACGTGTGTTCGCCGATGAATTTCCGGGCGACAGCGTTCATGCCCACGTCGACCAGCTTCATGGTCACCAGGGCCGTCATGAATTCAACTCCCGTTCGCATGCGACTGATCGGCTCGCCGCTGTACATCTCTTCCCCGGATTGGAGCTGATATCCGGTTGGACTTTCCTGCCTTCGAATACTCAGTTCACGGGGAACCTGGTCCTTGGCGACATGCCCGGAGCCATCGTCGAGTGTGCGTACGGCGGTGCGCACGTCTCCCCCTGCACCTTTATCTGCTTATGAAAGACATTCGGGCTGCGATTCCGGGGCGCCTGAGCTCGACGCGCGGCTGATGTTCTGAAGCATTAGCAGGACGACAATGAAAAGGGCTTCGCATCTTCCGGTGCGAGACCTTTTTGCTCTTGTGGCGCGCCTGAAACCACGGCGTAACCTTCGTTAGGCGCCATCTGCGTTTAGAATGTAGTTCCCCACTCGGGCATCGATGACTCCGAACGAACAACGCGTCACAATTCCGCGCTATGTTCATCAACCGTCAATGATTTCCCGCCTTTAATCCGGCTTCTTAACCGAGGAGAGGTTTCTCACCATGAACACGAAGTTCGCCGCGCTCACCGTGCTCGGCACCTTCTCACTACTCGCCGCCGCACCGCAGGCTGGAGCCGCCGACAATGGCTTCTATCTCGGCGCCGGCGTCACCCAGACCGACTTCGACGTCAACGAAGTCGGCACCATCGACGACGACAGCTTCAAGCTCATCGCAGGCTTCCGTCCGCTCGACTGGCTTGCCGTCGAGGCCAACTACAACGATCTCGGCAGCTTCGATGAGGAAGGTCTCGGTCTCGATCTCGATTTTCAGTCAATCACTGTGAGCGGCCTGCTCATTGCCGAAGTGGGCATCGCCGACTTATACGCGCGTGTCGGCATGGCGAACTGGAAGGTAGATGCGGAATTTAGCGGCCGCGAAAGCGCCTCCGAGGACGACTGGGAGCCGACGTTCGGCGCCGGCGTCGGTGTGCATTTCGGCAGCGTGGGAGCGCGGCTGGAGTACGAGCAGTTCAAGATCGACGACTTCGAGACCGACGTGAAGACGCTTTCGCTGAGCGTCACGTACACATTCCTGTAGCGCTCACGCCACAGGCCGCATCGGAACCACATGATTTACGACCAAAGTTTTTGAGAATTTCTGGAACCTTGCGGATAGTAGTTTCAAACGCCCCTGATTGCGGCTGCGGACTTGCCTTGGGGGCGGGAGCCTTATTAAGCAACCGCCGCAACGGAAATGGAACGTGTGGGCGACCTATCTACTGACGGCGGAAGGGGCCTTGTTCGTCGCCGACCACGCGCGCGCCCAGTCGGAAACACGCGGCGCTCGCGGCCATGGGAGACACGCCTGACTTCAACGTCGGCGCTTATGCGCGACTCATGGCGGCTCGCGTATTCGCCTGGTCTGGGCGAGCGATGGGCCGTGGACTTATTGATGCGCCTCCGGCGCGTCATCCTGGCGCAGCAGTTAGAGGGCGAGATTGCGCGGAATAGAATCTGCTTTGAGCGCACCGTCCCGTACGGAACCACTTACCGTACACCCTCCCAGAATTGCATCTCTCCATACTCCCAGGCCCAGGGCACGCCGCTCTCGCCCAAGATCGACGCCACAATCGCGGGGAACGCGGGTTCGGCTCGCACATCGTTGGCCAGGATCACCACGCAGCGCTTGCCGGCTTCGACGCAGACCCAGGTGTTGGCCGTGAAGTCGTCATGGCCGCCTTTGAAGAAGCCAGTACCCTGCGGGCCGCTGAAGGCGATGACGCCCAGGCCGGCACCGATGGAGGGGAACGGAGCGAGGTATTCGGGTTTTTGCAGGGTCGGGAACTGGCTGCGCGTGGTGATCGGTAGATGGGGCTTCACCATCTCGGCGCGAGCGGTGACGCTCAACCCATCGCCGCGCACATAACTTGCCGCGAGGCGGCCCATGTCCGTAATGCTGGTGTCCATGGAGCCGGCGGCACGCACCTTGCTGCGTTCATCGTGAGGCTCCACCCGCCCGTCGCTGCCGAATCCGTCGGCCACGTTCGGGCGGAAGTCGGAGCGCCAGATCAGGCTGGTCCGCGTCATGCCGTTCGGTGCGAACAGCCTCCGGTTCATCTCGGCACCCAAATCGATGCCAAGGCCTTCCTCCAGCACGAATTGCAGGAGGATGAGTCCGTCGCCCGAGTAGGCGTAGCGGCTGCCGGGTTCAAAATGAATGCGCAGCTGCTCGTCGGGTTCCAAGAAGTAGAAGTTCGAAAAGCCGCCGCTGTGGGTGAGCAGGATGCGGGCAGTGAGCTTGCGCCAGCGGTCGTCACCTGCGAGGCCCGCGAATGCGGAGTAGCGACGCACGATGTCGCTGGACGCATAGCTAGGCAGGGGCTGTGGCAGATACTTGGCGATGGGAACGTCCAGGCCGAGTCTGCCTTCTTCCACCAGTTGCATCACCAGGTAGCCGAAAGCAGCCTTGGTGAGTGACGCGCCATACATCACGGTGTCTTCGCGCAGCGGTGCGGCACTGGCATCGCGTACGCCATAGGCCTTAACAAATATCATCTGGCCGCTGTCCACTACCGTGATTGCCATGCCCTTCGCGCCGGTGGCAGCCATGGCAAGGCGCACGGTTTCATCGATGCGGCTAAGGTCCGTCGCGTAGGTTCGGGCGGGGGGTGTCCGGTGAGCGCATCCGGTTGCGCAGATGCAGATCGCCAAGGCCATGACGTATCGCCGGCCCGGCCACAGTTTCTGTCTGCGGGGGCCGTTCGGTCGGAGGGTGAGTTCAGGACACAGGGGCGGCTGATTCATAGTACGTAACCAGGGGTCGTAGGGTTGCGGTGGTGGTTTCGCTGTAGTGCGGGCATATGAACTCCAAATGCACACGACCTTCGTGCTGCTCATCGCTCGATCATGCATTCAACATCAAGAGAGCGCCAAGTCCGGACGGCGACGGACAATCACGTGAACGGTCTGCAGGCCGGTAAACCCGGCGAATTCATTCAGTTTCTCCGGTACAC
>JACMKK010000543.1 GCA_014380115.1 Luteimonas sp.
ACCTGCGCCACGATGTCGTCCATCGAGGCACCGGCATCCCCGACCAGCTTGGACCCGGCCTCCACCTTGTCGACGCTGCTGCCGATGAGCGACTTGATCTCCTTGGCCGCCTCGGCGCTGCGCTGCGCAAGGCTGCGCACTTCGCTGGCGACGACCGCGAAGCCGCGGCCCTGCTCGCCGGCTCGTGCCGCTTCGACGGCCGCGTTCAGTGCCAGGATGTTCGTCTGAAAGGCGATGCCGTCGATGACGCCGATGATGTCGGCGATCTTCTTCGAGCTGCTGGTGATGTCGTTCATCGTCGCGACGACGCGGCTGACCACTTGACCGCCCTTTTCGGCAGCCGCGCTGGCTGACGTGGCGAGTTGCGTGGCCTGGCGCGCGGTGTCGGCATTGGACTTCACGGTCGCGTTCATCTGTTCCATCGACGCTGCGGTCTGCTGCAGGTTGCTCGCCTGCTGCTCGGTGCGCTGCGACAGGTCGGAATTCCCGCTGGCGATCTCCACGGAGCCGGTCGCGATCGAATCGGAGGCGTGGCGCACCTGGCCCACGACACGCGCCAGGCTCGCCTGCATGGCGCCAAGCGATGCGAGCACGCTGCCGACAGGCGCGAGCGCAGCGCCCGGCACTTCGTTCAGATCACCTTCGGAGACGCGCCGAGCGGCATTGCCCAGCGCGTCGGGCTCGGCACCGAGCTGCTTGACGATTCCGCGCGAGATCACGTAGGCCAAGCCGATGCCGACGGCCAGCGCCAGGGCCAGCGACGTCAGCATCACGGCGCGGAAGCCGCTCGCCTGCGCAATCGCGAACTTGTTCTTTTCCTGGATGCGGGCCTCCTCGAAATCGATCAGCTTGTTGATCGAAGCCAGCCACTGCACATACTCGGGTTTCGCCTGCGACCACAGCAGCGCCTGCGCCGCGGCAGTGTCGCCCTTCTCGACAGCCGCAATGACGGACTTCGTGGTTGCGACCGTGCGGTTCTCGATGTCCTTGATGTCGCCATACAGCCGACCGAGTTCCGCGGAGTCGCCTGCATTGCCGATCAGCTTTTCCAGCGGCCCGGCGGAGTCGGCGTAGAACTTCGCCAGCGTGTCGATGGCGGCCACCTCCTTCTGCCGATCGCCGGCGGCAGCGGCGAGCACGACGTCGCGCGTGGCGATCGAGCGGTCATGCGCTGACCCACGGAAGTTGATCGCGTAGCGCTGGATCGCAACATGCTCGTCGCTGTTGGCGCGCAACGCCGTCTCGATGGCCTGTACCCTGAACATCGCCACGACCGTGACGATGGCCATGACCGCCAAGATCAGTCCGAAACCTGTGTACAAGCGCGTGCCGAGTGTCATCCGCGAGAACTTCATGGGAATTCCTTGAATTGAGTCTTTACTGCTTGTTGCGGTGCGGGCGAGCGGAGACGGCAGGCCAGTCGCACCCAGTCGCGCGTCCACGCTGAAGGTCGCCAGCGGTGGCCGGTGCGTACCGCCTGCTTTTCGGTACGGCGCCGTCCGGACTTGAGAGGCTTTGTGCACACCCCGCGCGTTGCCGGGAAAAGGTCGTTCAGATCGCTGCAACCCTGCGCCCACGATGTGCTGCGACCTCCGTGCTCCAATCACGCATGGCCACGATCAAACTCAAGAA
>JACMKK010000087.1 GCA_014380115.1 Luteimonas sp.
CGCCGCTCGCGCGGCCAGAGCCAGCGCGCCGCGATCCGTACGCCCGCGCGCATCAGCGAAGCGCCTGCGGTAGCCGCCGTAGCCAGCGCTCCCGTGCTCGCGCCCGTAATGGGCAATGCCGGTGCCAATGTCGATCCCTTCGGCGCGCAGGCACTGACGGCGCCCAGCCGGCCATGGCCGCGGGCGATCCTGCCGAATTTCCCGGCCACCGGTGCGCTCGCGGTCGACTACGGCAACAGCGGAGCTTCGTCCTTCTACCCGTTCGAGCCGCGCGTGGCTGCTCCTGTCGATGCTCCTGCCGAAGACAGCGCCAGCGACCAGGAAGGCAGCACCAGCGAGCCTCCACCACAGCCGTGATCGCGGCGGCCGCGTCCATTCCGGACATGGTCATCAGTCCATCCGAACCCCACTCCACGTCACCGTCTTGTCGAGGAAGACTCCCCGATGAAAGCTCCGCTTCGCGCCTTCGCCCTGATCGCCGTCACCGCCGCGGCTACCAGCGCCGTGGTCTTTCCCGTCGCCACCGCGCAATCGCCGGCGGCGTCGACACCGCCGCCGCTGGTCGTCGGCTTGCCGGATTTCACGCAACTGGTCGATCAGGTCGGCCCGGCCGTCGTCAACGTCGAAGCCATCGTCGGCACGCGCGTCGCGCAACAGGACCAGATGCCGGAAGACGACGAGATGCCGGAATTCTTCCGCCGCTTCTTCGGCCCTGGCATGCCCGGCATGCCGGGCACGCCGCAACAGCCGGGTGGACGCCGCGGCGTCTCCGCCGGCACCGGCTTCATCATTTCCACGGACGGCTACGTGCTGACCAACCGCCACGTCGTCGACGGCGCCGACGAGGTCAAGGTGAAGCTGTCCGATCGCCGCGAATTCACCGCCAAGGTCGTCGGCAGCGACGAGCAGTCCGACGTAGCGCTGCTGAAGATCGACGCCAAGGCCTTGCCTGCACTGCGCACCGGCGATTCGCGCACGCTCAAGCCAGGCCAGTGGGTGGTCGCGATCGGCTCGCCGTTCGGCCTTGATCATTCCGTGACCGCCGGCATCGTCAGCGCGGTCGGACGCAGCAATCCGTACGCCAACCAGCGCTACGTGCCCTTCATCCAGACCGACGTCGCCATCAACCGCGGCAACTCCGGCGGTCCGCTGCTCAACACGCGCGGCGAAGTGGTCGGCATCAATTCGCAGATCTTCAGCAATTCCGGCGGCTACATGGGCGTGAGCTTCGCGATCCCGATCGACGTTGCCATGAATGCCGTGCAGCAGCTCAAGGCCACCGGTCGCGTCAGCCGCGGCCAGATCGGCGTGCAGGTGCAGCAGATCGATTCCGAACAGGCGCGCGGCCTCGCCCTGCCGGATACGCGCGGCGCGCTGGTGGCCGATGTCCTCGCCGGCAGTCCGGCGGAAAAGGCGGGCATCCAGCGCATGGACGTCATCCGCGCTATCGACGGCGCCGCGATCAACCAATCCAGCGACCTGCCGCCGATCATCGGCGGGATGGCACCGGGCACCCGGGCGAAACTGTCGATCCTGCGCGAGGGCAAGCCGCGCGACATCGTGGTCACCCTGACGCAGCTCGATGAAGGCGCCGCGGCGGCCGCGGCGCTGCCTGGTGGCCGTACTCCGTCGGCGGCTTCGTCCAATCCGCTGGGCCTGGTCGGCCAGGACCTGGATGCGGATGACCGCCGCCAGGCCGGCCTCAAGCCGGGAGAAGGCGTCGGCATCGCCCGCGTGGAAGGGCTGGCCGCACGCGAGGCCGGTCTGCAACCGGGCGACGTGATCCTCTCTGTCGGCCGCTCAGCGGTCGCCAGCGCCGCGGCACTCGACCGCGAGTTGCGCGGTGTCAAGGCCGGGCAGACCGTGATGTTGCTCGTGCGCCGTGGCAATGGCACCCAGTTCGTCGCGGTGACGCCGCGTGCCGGCGGCGAGCAGGAGTAAGGCCTTGATTCGCGGAGGGATTGCACATGATCCTGCTGCGGACGGGGTGCTTCGCTGTGCGATAATCGCCCGTTATCTTCTCGACGGCGCTGCCTGCCGCTCCAATGACTTCGGATTCGAACGACAGCGCCCCGATGCGGAACGATCCCATGCGGACCATCCGCAACTTCTCGATCATCGCCCACATCGATCATGGCAAGTCGACGCTGGCCGATCGCATCATCCAGCTGTGCGGCGGGCTGGAAGCGCGTGAAATGGAAGCGCAGGTGCTCGACTCCAACCCGATCGAGCGCGAGCGCGGCATCACCATCAAGGCGCAGTCGGTCTCGCTGCCGTACACCGCGCGCGACGGCGTCACCTACCAGCTCAACTTCATCGACACGCCCGGCCACGTCGACTTCAGCTACGAGGTCAGCCGCTCGCTGGCCGCATGCGAAGGCGCGTTGCTGGTCGTCGATGCCGCGCAGGGCGTCGAGGCGCAGTCGGTCGCGAATTGCTACACCGCGGTGGAGCAGGGCCTCGAAGTCGTGCCCGTGCTCAACAAGATCGATCTGCCGACCGCCGACATCGAGCGCGTGAAGGGCGAGATCGAGGCGGTGATCGGCATCGATGCCGACGATGCGGTCGCGATCAGCGCCAAGACCGGCCTCAACGTGGTCGAAGTGCTAGAAGCGATCGTCAAGCGCATCCCGCCGCCGAAGCCGCGCGACACCGACCGGCTGCAGGCGCTGATCATCGACTCGTGGTTCGACAACTACCTCGGCGTGGTGTCGCTGGTGCGGGTGATGCAGGGCGAGATCAAACCCGGCGACAAGATCCTGGTGATGTCGACCGGCCGCTCGCACCTGGTCGACAAGGTCGGCGTGTTCACGCCCAAGCTCAAGAACCTGCCGAAACTCGGCGCCGGCGAAGTCGGCTGGATCAACGCCTCGATCAAGGACGTGCATGGCGCGCCCGTCGGCGACACCCTGACGCTGGCGAGCCTGCCCGCCGAGCACCCGCTGCCCGGATTCCAGGAAATGAAGCCGCGCGTGTTCGCCGGCCTGTTTCCGGTCGAATCGGACGACTATCCGGCGCTGCGCGAGGCGCTCGAGAAGCTCCGCCTCAACGACGCTGCCCTGCGTTTCGAGCCCGAGAGTTCCGAAGCGATGGGCTTCGGTTTCCGCTGCGGTTTCCTCGGCATGCTGCACCTGGAAATCGTGCAGGAGCGTCTCGAGCGCGAATACGATCTCAACCTGGTCACTACCGCGCCGACCGTGGTCTACGAGGTCGTGTTGACCGATGGCAGCGTGCTGCCGCTCGACAACCCGGCCAAGTTGCCCCCCGCCAACAAGCTGCTCGAGATCCGCGAGCCGATCATCCTCGCCACGATCCTGACGCCGCCCGATTACGTCGGCAACATCATCACGCTGTGTGAGGAAAAACGCGGCGCGCAGCAGGGCATTCAGTACCTCGGCAGCCAGGTGCAGATCATGTACGAATTGCCGATGGCCGAGGTCGTGTTGGATTTCTTCGACCGTCTCAAATCGGTGAGCCGCGGTTACGCCTCGCTCGACTACCACCTGGTGCGTTTCGATGCCGGTCCGTTCGTGCGCGTCGACACGCTGATCAACGGCGACAAGGTCGATGCGATGAGCCTGATCGTGCATCGTGCGCATGCCGACCGCCGCGGCCGCGAGATCGCCGAAAAGATGCGCGAGCTGATCCCGAGGCAGATGTTCGACGTCGCCATCCAGGCGGCCGTCGGCGCCCAGGTCATCGCCCGCACCACGGTCAAGGCGATGCGCAAGAACGTGTTGGCCAAATGTTATGGTGGCGACATCAGCCGCAAGAAGAAGCTGCTCGAGAAACAAAAGGCAGGCAAGAAGCGGATGAAGCAGGTGGGTCGCGTCGAGATCCCGCAGGAAGCTTTTCTCGCCGTGCTGCAAGTCGATAACAAGTGATGGGGTCTAGTGATGGGGTCTAGAGAGACGTCATCCCGTGCGCTACGCTCGGGATGACAGTGTTTCGGGTGTTCCGGTTCTCCATTTCAATTGCGCTCCGAAGGAGCAAGCATGCGCTGGTTTGAAATCACCCTGGTCGTCCTGACGTTCGCGACGGGCATCATCTGGCTGCTGGACAGGCTGTTCTTCGCCAAGAACCGGGCCGCCAATGCGGGCCTGCTGGACGAAGGCAAGGAGCCGGTGGTCGTCGACTACGCCAGGGCGTTCTTCCCGGTGCTGGCGATCGTGCTGATCCTGCGCAGCTTCGTGGCGGAACCGTTCCGCATCCCGTCGAGTTCGATGATGCCGTCGCTGCTGATCGGCGACTTCATCCTCGTCAACAAGTTCGCCTACGGCTTGCGCCTGCCGATCACCAACAAGAAGTTCATCGCCATCGGAGAACCGGTACGCGGCGACGTGGTCGTGTTCAAGCCGCCGCACCATCCCGACCAGGACTGGATCAAGCGCGTGATCGGCCTGCCAGGCGACACGGTGGCCTATCACGACAACACGGTGTTCGTGAACGGCAAGCCGTTCCGGTACGGCGACGAGGGGCGCTATGTCGGCAAGGGGCGCGGCGTCGACATGACCGGCGCGCACCTGATGATCGAGCGATTGCCGGGCAACCCGCACCCGATCCTGGAACGTGACGACCAGCCCTATTTCGCACAAGGCGAAGGCGAATGGACGGTGCCGGAGGGCAACTATTTCGTGATGGGCGACAATCGTGATAATAGCGAGGACAGCCGGTTCTGGGGTTTCCTGCCCGAGGGCCAGCTGCGCGGCAAGGCGTTCCTGATCTGGATGAACATCGACGCCAGCGCCGGCGGGGTGGACTTCAACCGCATCGGCAACAGCATTCCGTGACCGCCCGCCAGACGGCAGCCAGCACCATCGTGTCCAATCTGCCTGTTCAAACAGCCTGTCCAATAAGCACGACGTCATTGAGGGGAAAGCAATGAAACGTACGCAAAGTGGCATCACCCTGATCGGGTTCGTGGTGGTGCTGGCCGTGGTCGGCCTGTTCGCCTATGTCGGCATGAAACTGTTTCCGATGTATTCGGAATTCTTCGCAGTCAAGAGCGCACTGAAAGGGCTGGCCAACGAACCAGGCATCGGCAGTCAAGATCCGGTCAGGATCCGCTCCCTGTTCTTCCGCCGGCTGTACATCAGCTATGCCGAAAACGTCAAGGAAGAGGACGTCAAGCTGCAGCGCACCGACGACGGCTGGCGCATGGAAGTGAACTACGAGGTCCGTAAGCCGATCATCAGCAATCTGGACGTGGTCGGGAAGTTCAGCGCGACCCAGGTGTTGACCGGACGCGGTGATTCCGGTTGAAGTGAAGTCAGCCGGGCCCCACAGGCGCTTCGCAGGCCATAATTTCGGCGATCCGGGCCTGCTCGCGCAGGCCCTGACCCATCGCAGCGCGGGCGCACCGCACAACGAGCGGCTCGAATTCCTCGGCGACGCGCTGGTCGGCCTGATGGTGGCCGAGGCGCTTTACGCACGCTGGCCGAAAGCGGACGAGGGCGCATTGACGCGCGCGCGCGCCGAACTGGTACGCGAGTCGTCGCTGGCGACGCTCGCACGCGAACTTAGCCTCGGCGAGCACATCACGCTCGGACCGGGCGAACAGAAATCCGGTGGACATCGGCGCGATTCGATCCTGTCCGATGCGCTGGAGGCTCTGGTCGCCGCGATTTACCTGGATGGCGGCTTCCAGGCCTGCCGCGACGCGGTGCTGCCGTGGTTCGCGGCCGCCATCGACGCCTTGCCACCGCCCAACAAGCTGGGCAAGGATGCCAAGACGCGGCTGCAGGAGTGGCTTCAGGCGCGACAGCTGCCGCTGCCCGTGTATGCCCTGATCGCGGAAAGCGGCGACGAGCATGCGAAACTGTTCAAGGTGAGCTGCACCCTGGCGGAGCCGCCGACCACCACCGAGGGCGAAGCCGGTTCGCGCCGCGCGGCCGAGCAGGTCGCCGCCCACGCCGCATTGGCGACACTCGAGATCCCATGAACACCTCCACGCACCACGCCGGCCACGTCGCCGTCATCGGCCGACCCAATGTCGGCAAATCGACGCTGGTCAATGCGCTGGTCGGCGCCAAGGTCAGCATCGTCTCCCCGCGACCGCAGACGACCCGCCATCGCCTGCTCGGCATCGCCACCATCGCCGCCAAAGGCGATGGCCCATACGGCCAGTTGCTGCTGGTCGATACGCCCGGCATGCATAGCGGGCAGGGCAAATCGACCTCCTCGGCGATGCACCGCTGGATGAACAAGTCCGCGCGCGGTGCGCTGGAAGGCGTCGATGCGGCGGTACTGGTGGTCGAGGCCGGACGCTGGGACGACGAGGACACGCTCGCGTTCGAGACACTGCGCGAAGCCGGGGTGCCGGTCGTGCTGGTCGCCAACCAGATCGACAAGCTACCCGACAAGACCGCGCTGCTGCCGTACTTGAAGAAGGTCACCGAAGGCCGGGATTTCGCCGGCGTGCATCCGGTCTCGGCGCTCAAGCGCAAGGGTCTCGAGGCGCTGGTCGCCACGCTGCTGCCGCTGCTGCCGGAACAGGCGGCGCTGTATGGCGAGGACGAGATCACCGACAAGAGTCAGCGCTTCATCGCCGGCGAGCGCGTGCGCGAACAACTGATGCGCCAGCTCGGCGAGGAGTTGCCGTACGCGACCACGGTCGAGATCGAAAGCTTCGTCGAGGACACCACCGGCAAAGGCGGCGCGCTGCTGCGCATCGGCGCGGTGATCTGGGTCGAGCGCGAAGGCCAGAAGGCGATCGTGATCGGCAAGGGCGGCGCGCGCCTGCGCGAGATCGGCACCCAGGCGCGCATCCAGATGGAGCGCCTGTTCGGCCAGAAGGTATTCCTGGAAACCTGGGTGCGCGTGCGCGAGGGCTGGTCGGACGACGAGTCGGCGCTGCGCACGTTCGGGTACCACGACTAGCCATCGATGCGTTACCAGGGCGAGCTGGCGTATGTCCTGCACGCGCGCCCGTGGCGCGAAACCAGCCTGCTGGTCGAGGTGCTGAGTGCCGAACACGGCCGCGTCGGCCTGCTTGCGCGCGGCGTGCACGGTCCGAAGCGGCAGGCCCTGCGCGCGGCGCTGCAGCCGCTGCAGCACATCCGTTTCGAAGCCGTGCAACGCGGCGAACTGGCGACGTTGAGCGCCGCCGAGGCGATCGACGCGGCGCCGCGACTCGAGGGCGAACGCATGCTCGCGAGCTTCTACCTCAACGAATTGCTGCTGCGTCTGGCGCCACGCAACGACCCGCACCGGGAGCTCTACGAGCTCTATGGCATCGCGCGCGCGCGCCTGGGCGAACAGGCGCCGCTGGCCTGGACCTTGCGCCGCTTCGAGCGCGACCTGCTCGAAGCGATGGGTTCGGGATTCGCGTTCGACATCGACGGCGACGGCGTGCCGATCGATGCGGCGGCACGCTATCGCCTCGATCCGGAACACGGGCCGCGTCGCCTGTTGGGCGACCGCGGCCGCAGCGATCGCGAGCAGAGCGTCACCGGGGCGGCACTGCTCGCGCTCGCTGCCGACCAGCTGCCGCCACAAGCCGAGGACATGGCGGGTCTGCGCCGCGTCTTGCGCACGGTGCTGCTGCACCATCTTGGCGGTCGCGGCCTGAAGTCGTGGGAGTTGCTCGGCCAGCTGCAGCGTGTCGCGGAGCGCGCGGGCGAGGGTGCGGGTGCCGCTCAGTCCGGCGACGACAAGGTGTCCTGAAGCGAGTCGTTGAAGCCATCGAGCGCGACGCCGGACGTTGGCGCAGCCTGCAGCGCGCGGACGGCGGCGTCGAGGCGCGACGCGCCGACGAAGCCGCAGCTCGCGCGCAGCTTGTGCAGAACGCGGTTCAAACTTTCGAGATCGCCATCGCGGATCGCCGCGGCCACGTCATCGCGTGCGCGCGGCAGCTCGCCCAGGCACAGCTTGCGCAGTGCCTGCACGTTGCCGAGGCTGCCCTTCAATGCCGCGGCCGCGACGGCATCGTCCCAGACCGGCGACGCGCGATAGGCATCGCTGGCCGCAACGACGTCTTCGACGCGGCTGCCCAGGACCCGTCGTATCGCATCCTGCAATCGCGCTGCGCCCAGCGGCTTGACCAGCACGTCGTCGAACCCGGCTTCGATCAGCGCATCGCGTGCGGCGCTGTCGTGCGCGGCGGTATGCGCGATCGCCGGCACGTGATGGCCGCGCGCGCGAAGCGAATCGAGCAGCTCGATGCCACTGCCGTCGGGCAGGTTCGCGTCGAACAGCCACACATCATGGCGGTTGCTTTCCACCGCGGCGTAGGCCGCAGCCAGCGATCCGGCGACATCGACCGTCGCCGGCAGCGCCTCAGCGGCGGCGGCGAGGAACGCGGCACTGGTTGCGTCGTCCTCGACCAGCAGGATCCTGGGATTGCCGGGGGGATTCATGGCCTCGCCCTGCGTCGCTCGCCGTGCATAGGTATCCTCCGCGCATGCCGCTTTGCCGCCAGTCGCGCCCGATCTTAGTCCTTCTGGCCTTATGCCTGCTGCCTGGCCTGCTCGTTTGGGCCGCGCCGGTCGAGGCGCGCGTGCTGTCGGCGAGGATCGCACGCGTGACGACGGCGGTGGCCGTGCTCGAGCAGGTCGAGGTCGATCTCGATTGGCCTGCGCAGGCGCCGCAAGGCAGGTTGCGATTGCGTGCTGCACGCATCGATGCGCCCGATCTCGGCTACCGGTTCGGCACTGTCGACTGGCAGTGTCCGTTGTTGCGCGATGGCAAGGGCGGCTGGCGTTGCGACGGCATGGTGCGTTCGGGTCGCGGCCAGCCGCTGCGCCTGTCGCTGGACTTGGCGAGCGCTTCGACCGATGTGCGGCTTGCGCGCGGCGCGGCGCGCCTGGAAGTGCATCGCCAGGCCGCGACACCGGACGACACAGTGGTCGACCTGACCCGCGTGCCGCTGGCCTGGGCGCAGGCGCTGTCGTCGCAAGCCTGGAAGGAGGGCAGGCTCAAGGCCGGCACCCTGGACGGACGCCTCACTGTGAGCACGCCGGCGAGCAAGCCACTGCAGGTGGCGGGCGAATTGCGACTGGCCGGCGCCGCGCTGGAGACGCCCGACGCCAGCATCGCCGCCGAAAATCTTGGCGCGCGTCTGCGTATCGACTATCGCAAGTTGAACGACACCAGCCTCGTCGCCATCGACGGCGAGCTGCTCGGCGGCGAACTGCTGTTCGGCACCGCGTACCTGGCCTTGCCGCAGACGCCGATCGCCCTGCGCATCGATGGCAGCCAGCACGGCAACGCGGGCTGGCGCCTGCCGCACGTCGAGTGGCGCGATGGCCGCACGCTCGTTGCGCAGGGGATGCTTGCGTTCTCGCCCGACGCCACTTTGCAGGACGCGGACTTCACCTTGCATAGCGATGACCTGTCGCCGGTCGTCGCACGCTATCTTTCCGGCAGCCTCGCCGCGGCGGGCCTCAGCGATGTGACCGTGGCGGGTGCGGCCGATGTGCGTCTTCACCTGGCGTCCGGCCAGATCTCCGAAATCGACGCCGACCTGCACGACGTGACGCTGCACGATGGCAAGGCCCGCTTCCGCTTCGATGCGCTCGATGGCGACCTGCGTTTCTCCAGCGGTGCCGCGCTTGTAAACAGCATGCTGCGCTGGCGCGGAGGACAGCTGTACGGCATCGACTTCGGCACGGCCGCGCTGCCGCTGCAAAGCGGGGAGGGCGAGCTGCGCCTGCGCCAGCGAGTGTCGATCCCGGCGCTCGGCGGCAGCTTGCGCTTCGACAGATTCGAATTGCGCCCGCCCGCCGGCGAACGCGGCCTGCAGATGCGCTTCGGCCTGGCGCTCGAGGCGATGGATGTCGGCGTGCTGGCCAAGGCGCTGGATTGGCCGGCGTTCCGCGGCACGCTCAGCGGCTCGATCCCGAATGCCAGTTATGTCGACGATCGCCTCGTCTTCGACGGCGGCCTGGCGATGCGGGTGTTCGATGGTGAGGTCAGCGTGTCGTCGCTGTCGATGGAGCGTCCGTTCGGAGTCGCGCCGACGCTGTCGGCGGATATCGCGATCGACGATCTCGACCTGCTCGCGGTCACCGAGGTCTTCGATTTCGGCAGCATCACCGGCCGCCTCGACGGCCGCATCGCCGACCTGCGCCTGGTCGACTGGGGTGCGACTGCGTTCGACGCCGAATTCCATACCCAGCAAAAGCGCGGCGTGCGCCAGCGCATCAGCCAGCGCGCGGTGCAGAACATCTCCAGCGTCGGCGATGCCTCGTTCGTCGGCAGCCTGCAGGGGCGGCTGATCGGACTGTTCGACGACTTCGGATATGCGCGCATCGGCATCTCCTGCCGCCTGGTGAACGAGGTCTGCACGATGGGCGGCCTGCATTCAGCCGCGGCGGGCGATGCTGCCGCCCGAGGATTCACCATCGTCGAAGGCTCCGGGATTCCGCGGTTGAGCGTGGTCGGCTACAACCGCCAGGTCGACTGGCCGACCCTCGTCGAACGCCTCGCCGCGGTCGGCAAGGGCGACGTCAAGCCGGTCTTCGAATAGCCCCGTTCAACTCATCGTTCGTCGAACCAGTCACTCCAGGAGAAACATCATGCGTCGTTGGATGGGAATGCCGGTAGCAGCGCTCGCGCTGACCGCGTGCGTCACGATCAACGTTTATTTCCCGGCTGCCGAAGCCAAGGAAGCGGCGAAGGAATTCGTCGAGAAGGTCATCGGTGACGAAGTCCAGGACGCCACGACGGCGCCAGCGCCAGATGGCAGCAGCGGCGGCATGGCGATGCGCGTCTCCAGGCCGGCGGCCGCCATGTCGCGGCTCACGTTCGATCCGTGGGTGCTGGTCGGCATCACGCCGGCGCATGCGCAAGGCCAGCCCGACATCACCATCAAGACGCCGGCGATCCAGGCGATCCAGGCGCGCATGAAGGGCCGCTTCGACAGCAGCCTGCGCGCGCACTTCGATTCCGGCGCACTCGGCTTCACCAACGACGGACTGGTCAGCGTGCGCGATGCCGCGAAGATCGCGCTGAAGGACCGCGTCGCCGTCAACCAGGCAGTCGCCGACCAGAACCGCGACGCCAAGGCCGTCTATCGCGAGGTCGCTGTCGCCAACAACCATCCCGAATGGGAAGCGCAGATCCGCGCCGTGTTTGCCAAGCAGTGGATCGCGAGCGCCAAGGCTGGCTGGTCGTATCAGGACGCGGGCGGGGCCTGGAAGCAGAAGTAGCCTCGCTCCCTCTCCTGCGAATGCAGGGGGTTCTTGCTCCCTCCCCTGCGAATGCAGGGGAGGGTCGGGGAGGGGTTCCCGGTATCAGACAGTCTTGCCGAAGGGCGCAGATTGAAGCCGCCTTTCGTCGAGCGCGCCGGGTCCGACTCAACCCCCTCCCAACCTGTCCGGCCCTCAAGCGCAGCTTGAGGGCGTTCAGCGGCACGCGAGGCGATGCCTCGCAAGCGTGCCGCTTCACCCCCTGCATTCGCAGGGGGAGGAGCTAAAGCCACATCTGCGACAATACGCGGCCACCCAGCCCCATCGCGCACGTGGCCCGACTCGACCCGACCCCGTTCCAAGCCGACATCATCGACCTGATCCACGACGGACGCGGCGTCGCGCGCCGCGACAACGGCAAGACCGTGTTCATCGCCGGTGCCTTGCCCGGCGAGCAGGTGCTGGCGAAGCAGGTCGGGCGCAACCGCAACTTCGACGAAGCCGTGACGCTCGAAGTGCTGCAGGCATCGCCCGACCGCGTCGTGCCGCGCTGCCCCCATTTCGGCACCTGTGGTGGCTGCGCGCTGCAGCACCTCGACCAGTCCAGGCAGATCCTCGCCAAGCAGCAGGTGCTGCACGACAACCTGCAGCGCATCGGCCACGTCGCGCCGGCGACGCTGCTGCCGCCGCTGACCGACGCCGCCTGGGGTTACCGCCGCAAGGGGCGTTTCTCGGTGCGCCGCGTCGACAAGAAGGACAAGACGCTGGTCGGTTTCCGCGAGACCGACCCGCGCTTTGTCGCCGACCTCTCGATCTGCCATACCGTGATTCGGCAGATCGGCGATGCGATCACCGCACTGGCGACGCTGGTCGACGGGCTGCAGGCGCGCCATGCGATCCCGCAGATCGAGTTCATCGCCGGCGACGCCGCGCCCGACTATAGCGGCATCGCATTCGTTTTCCGCCATTTGCAGCCGCTCGGCGAAGGCGACCTCGCCGCGCTGGTGGCGTTCGGGCAGGCGCACGGCTTCGCGATCTTCCTGCAGCCCGGCGGCGTCGAATCCGTGCACGCGCTGTGGCCCGAGGCACCGAAGTTGGCGTTCCGCCTCGCACCCTGGAACATCGAGATGCAGTTCCGGCCGCTGGATTTCATCCAGGTCAATGCCGGCATCAACGAGAAGATGATCGCGCGCGCGCTGGAGCTGCTTGCGCCGCAGCCGGAAGACCGCGTGCTCGACCTGTTCTGCGGGCTCGGCAATTTCACGCTGCCGCTGGCGCGCGTGGTGCGCGAGGTGGTCGGCGTCGAAGGCGAGGCGGGGCTGGTCGCGCGCGCCCGCGACAACGCCGCGCACAACGCGTTGGCGAACGCGAAATTCCATGCTGCCGACCTCGCCCAGGACCTGCGTAACGAGCCTTGGATGCGCGCCGGCTTCGATCGCCTGCTGCTCGATCCGCCGCGCTCCGGCGCCGACGTGGTGCTGAAGCAACTGCCGTTGAAGGGACTCAAGCGCATCGTCTATGTCAGCTGCCATCCGGCCTCGTTGGCGCGCGATGCTGGCTACCTGGTCAACGAGCGCGGATGGAAACTGCAGGCGGCCGGGGTGATGGACATGTTTCCGCAAACCGCGCATGTGGAGTCGATCGCTATGTTTGAGGCGCCTTGATCTTCCTTTGAAAAAGGGGGCAGGGGGATTTGCTTCTGCTCCCCTCCAAAGAAAAAGCAAATCCTCCCCAGCCCTCCTTTTACAAAGGAGGGAGCAAGCGAAAGCGGAAGCGGACATATGGCCATCGAAATCGAACGCAAATTCCTCGTCACGAACGACAGCTGGCGCGCCGCCGCGAACAAGGTCGTGCCGATGGCGCAGGGCTACATCAACGACCAGGCCGCGATGGATAGCGGCGCGCAGCGCGCCTCGGTGCGGGTGCGCATCGCCGGCGAGGAGGCTTTTCTCAACCTCAAATCACTGCAAGCGGGCCATACCCGCCAGGAATTCGACTATCCAATCCCGATTACCGACGCCCGCGCCTTGCTGGCGCTGTGCGTCGGCGGCATGATCGACAAGCGCCGCCACTATGTCAGCCATGCCGGCCATGTCTGGGAAGTCGACGAGTTCCTCGGCGACAACGCCGGTCTCGTGGTTGCGGAAATCGAGCTTTCTTCGGCCGACGAGGCCTTCGAACGACCGGCATGGATCGGTTGTGAAGCGACTGACATCCTGCGCTACTACAATCTTGCCCTGGCCTCGCACCCGTACTCGCAATGGAGCGATGCGGAACGTAGCGGGGACCTGTAGCGTGCGCTGTGCGCACGACCTTAGAAGCACGTGCGCACAGCGCACGCTACGGAGAATCGAATGCTAGTCATCGGCGTCGCCGGCACCGAACTCAACCTCCAGGAGCGCGACTGGCTGCAGCACGACGCCTGCGCCGGCGTGATCCTGTTCAAACGCAACTTTGCGTCCAGGGCGCAGGTCGCCGAACTGGCCGCGGCGATCCGTGCCGCCGCGCCGCGGCCGCAACTGCTGTGCGTGGACCAGGAGGGCGGTCGCGTGCAGCGTTTCCGCGAGGGTTACAGCGCGCTGCCGTCGCTCGAAGGCTTCGGTCGTCTCTACGGCGCGGATCCCGTCGCAGCGTTGGAGCTGGCGCAGGAACATGCCTGGCTGATGGCCAGCGAAGTGCGCGCCAGCGGCGTGGACCTGAGTTTCGCGCCGGTCGTCGACCTGCATCGCGGCAACCT
This sequence comes from Luteimonas sp., assembly GCA_014380115.1. Classification (GTDB taxonomy): domain Bacteria; phylum Pseudomonadota; class Gammaproteobacteria; order Xanthomonadales; family Xanthomonadaceae; genus Luteimonas. The sequence continues at coordinate 13,867 of JACMKK010000087.1, forward strand.
CGCGATAGGCGACCGCGCGTTCTCCGAGGATCCGCAGGTCGTCGCCGAGTTCACCCGCGCCTACGTGCGCGGCATGCACGCGGCCGGCATGGCCGCGACGATCAAGCACTTTCCCGGTCACGGTTCGGTCCGCGAGGACACGCATTTCGACGACGCCGTCGACGACCGCACGCTCGACGAAATGCGCGTCACCGACCTGATCCCGTTCGTCGCCGGCATCGAGGTCGGCGCCGATGCAGTGATGCTGGCACACGTGAAGTATCCGCAGGTCGCGCCGGAGCCCGCCGGCTATTCGCCACGCTGGATCAACGAGATCCTGCGCGGCGAGATGGGCTTCCGCGGCGTGGTGTTCTCCGATGACATCGGCATGGCGGCGGCGTTCTCCGCAGGCGACGTCAAGCATCGCATCGATGCGCACCTCGACGCCGGTTGCGACGTGGTGCTGGTCTGTCATCCCGAGCTGGTCGAGGAATCGCTGGTGGCGGTGCAGGGCAGGGCGCTCAACACCATGGCGATCACCGGCCTGCTCGGCCGTGGCGCGCGCGCATGGGAAGGGCTGCTCGCCGATACCCGCTACGAGCAGGCGCAACTGCGGTTGGCTGGCAGCGTGGGGACGTTCTCGTGAGTGCGCCGCGGCTGTCCGACGTGCTTGCCAGCGCGGAGGTGGTCCACGACCGTGGCGTGCTGGAGGCGGCGATCGAGCGCATCGCCGATGCGATCCGCGGCGACTACGAAGACGACGCCGCGCCGCTGTTCGTCACCATCATGCACGGCGGCATGCCGTTCGCCGCGCAGCTGGCGTTCGCGCTCGGCGAACGCGGGCTCGACCTCGAATTCGATTACCTGCACGCGACCCGCTACCGCGGCAACACGACCGGCTCGGGACTGGCCTGGCTGCATCGCCCGGCCACGTCGATGCGCGGCCGCCGCGTACTGCTCGCCGACGACATCCTCGACGAAGGCCACACGCTCAAAGCGGTGCGGCAGTGGTGCGAGGACCAGGGTGCGGCCGACGTGCGCGTCGCGGTGCTGGCGGTCAAGAGCCACGACCGCTGCGTGGAAGGTGTGGAAGCCGACTATGTCGGGGTCGAAGTGCCCGATCGCTATGTGTTCGGCTACGGCATGGACTTCCACGAGCAGGGCCGTAACCTGCCTGCCATCTACGCGCTGAAGGACTGAAGATGCAGGACATCGCACTCGCCATCATCGGCGGCACCGGCCTGTACGCGCTCGCCGACCTGCAGGACGTCGAGACGCATCAGCCGGTGACGCGCTATGGCGCGCTGTCCGGTCCGGTTCGCATCGGCACGTTTGCGGGCAGGCGCGTCGCGTTTCTCGCACGCCATGGCGAAGGTCACTCCGTACCGCCGCATCGCATCAACTACCGCGCCAACCTCGCCGCGCTGCAGGCGCTGGGCGCGCGGCGCGTGCTCGCGCTCAACACCGTCGGCGGCATCGGCGACGCCTTCGGCCCGCGCGTGCTCGCCTGTCCGGACCAGTTGATCGACTACACCTGGGGTCGCATCTCGACGCTGTGCGAAGAGGAAGGCACCGACGTACTGCATGTCGACTTCGGCGAGCCTTACACCGCCACGTTGCGCGTCGACATTCTGGATGCCGCGCGCAAGGCCGGCGTCGCGCTGGTCGATGGTGGCTGCTACGGCGCCACGCAGGGACCGCGCCTGGAGACCAGGGCCGAGATCACGCGCATGCGCCGCGACGGCTGCGACCTGGTCGGCATGACCGGCATGCCGGAGGCGGCGCTCGCACGCGAGTTGGGGCTCGACTACGCCTGCCTCGCCATCGTCGGCAACTGGGCGGCAGGCTGCGGCGACGATGCCGCGATCACCATCGCCGAGGTGATCGCCAACGTCGACGTTGCGACCGGGGGCCTGTCGCCCCTGCTCGAGGCCCTGCTGGCCGGGTGATTGCACGCGGTGCCGGTTGCTTTGCATACTCGCGCCGTGCCCCGGACGGCCCACGCGCCGGCGCACGCACATCATCCAGACGAGGTGGATAGCGCTATGCAGTACGGCACGGTCAAGTGGTTCAACGACGCCAAGGGTTTCGGTTTCATCGCCCCGGAAGACGGCAGCGGGGATGTCTTCGTGCATTTCTCGGCCATCGAAGCGAAGGGCTTCCGCAGCCTGCAGGAAGGGCAACGCGTCAGCTACGAAGTCACGCAGGGTCCGAAAGGCGCGCAGGCCGCGGGCGTTGCTCCCGTCGCGTGATCGCAATGCTCGAGCCTGTTGCATCCAGGCCCCGCTCAGGCGGGGCTTTTTTCTGCGCGGCTGCGGGACGTCCGCGTGATGCCGGGCGACGGCGCGTATGACAGTCCCGCTGCGCATCGCCATCGTCGGTTATGGCACGGCGGGCCAGGCCTGCGCGCTGGCGCTCGCGCGCGACGGCCATCGCATCGAGGTGTTCGAACGCGTCGCGCAACCCGGTCCTGTCGGCGCCGGGTTCCTGTTGCAGCCGACCGGGTTGCAGGCGTTGTGGGAGCTGGGGTTGCTGTCGTCGGTGCTGGAACACGGCGCCCCGATCCGGCGCCTGTTCGGCGAAACGCCGTCAGGCCGCGGCGTCATGGACATGCGCTATCGGGACCTCGATCCGCGCCTGTTCGGCCTGGGCATGCAGCGCGGCGCCCTGTTCGCGTTGCTGGCGGACGCATGGCCCGGCTACGCCGACATCCATCGCGACCACGCCATCGAGGAAGTGGATGACGCGCGTGGCCGAGTGCGCGACCAGCATGGCCGCTGGCATGGTCCGTTCGATCTGGTGATCGTCGCGGACGGATCCGCGTCACGCCTGCGTGATGCGCTCGGCGCGCATCGCATCGACCGGCCGTATCCGTGGGGCGCGTTGTGGTGCCTGCTGCCGCAGCAGGCCTGGCCATGGCCCGACGAACTGCGGCAGCGTTACGTCGGCGCGCGCAAGATGATCGGCATGCTGCCGGTCGGCACCGCGCCGCACGACGCTACGCCGAGGATGAGTTTCTTCTGGAGCCTGCCCGCGCACACCTTCGATGACTGGCGCGCGGCCGGCGCGCAGCCCTGGCTGCGGGAGATCGCCGCCATATGGCCACAGGCACGCGAGGCGCTCGGTGATGTCTTCGACGCCGGTCGCCTTTCGCGTGCAACCTATCGCGACGCCGTACCGCGTCGCTGGTGGCGCAATCGCGTCGTCCTGACCGGCGACGCCGC
>JACMKK010000544.1 GCA_014380115.1 Luteimonas sp.
CGGCGGGTGCCATCGTCACGCCGATCAAGCCTTTCATGACGCGCACGATGATCGACGGAATGGACGACTTCTGGCGCACCCGCTCGTGGATCGACATCTGCGCGCTGCCCGCGCCACGCCGCGCCAAGGTGCTGCCGTACATCACCGAATGGGCGCGCGGCGGCGAGGGCCTCACGGGGGAGCGCGTGTTCCGCGGCTACAGCATGATGGCTGCGATGCGCGAGGCGGCAATCGCGGCGATGCACCCCGAAGGTCGACCGCCGTTCGACGTGCTGCTGTCGCCCACCGCGCCGATCCCCGCCTACAACGCCACCCACGCCGGCCCGACCAACGACCCGGCTGCACCGTTCGAGCACATCGCGTTCACGTTGCCCTTCAACATGAGCGAGCAGCCGGCCGCGAGCATCAATTGCGGCTACACGGCGGGCGGTTTGCCGATCGGTCTGCAGATCGTCGGCCATCGCTTCGACGACCTCGGCGTGCTGCGGATCGCTCGCGCGTACGAGCGCATGCGCCCGGTGCAGCGCGAGTGGCCATCGCCGCCCGGCCAGCGTCGGGGCACGCGACGATTGCCGGCGCACGGCGAGACCGCGTGACACTTTTGTCGGGCACGGCCACGACGTCGGGCAGCTAGGGTGAAGCATGAGGGTCGAAGTCGACCAGAATTGCGCGGGCCGCCTCGCCGGGCGGTGTCACCCCCTGCAGCAAGGAAAACATGAAACGCCCCCTGCCCCTGAACACCGTCGTTCGACTCGCGCTCGTCAGCGGAATCGTCCTCATCTCTGCATGTGCGGCACCGATCGCCAAGCCGGTCGTCGGCTTCTCGTGCTGCAACCTCCGGATGGAAGGCGGGTGGGTGTCGAGCAACAACGTGCAGGGCGGCACGCTGATCCCTGCGGGCGAACCGGTTCAGCTCACTTCCATCAAGAAGCGGTTCTACGTCTACGGCTCCATCGGCGGTCAGGAAGTCGCGCTCCGCGACGATGGCGCCAACACCGAAGCGGACACCCTCCGCTGGGTCAACAAGCTCGTCGTGTCGGACGATCCGCGTCAACGGCTGCGGGCTTGGCCGGCAGAGATCCGCACGGCAGCGCAGGCCGGCCGTGTTCTTGTCGGCATGACGCGGGAGCAGGTGCTTTTCTCGCTCGGCTATCCGTCGCGCGAGGACACCCCGGATCTCGAGGCGTCGACCTGGCGCTACTGGACGGCCCTGGACGACAGCCCGGTCGACCTGCGGTTCGACGGCAGCGGCAAACTGGCGGACCTCGCCGGCAGGCCGGCGGCGATTCGGACGGTAGGATTCGACTCATGATCGCCAGGCACCCGGGATCGTCTCCCACCGGGTGACCCCGAATCCCCGAACGCCCGTTGACGCCACGAAAGCGACGGCCATGAAGGATCACCGCGAGCTGCCCCTGGGCACGGCCAGCGCCGCGGCCCTCGAACACCACGAGCGCGCGCTCTGGCACCTCGTGTCGTTCTACGGCGACCCGATCGCGGCATTCGATGCCACGATCGCCGCCGACCCGCATTGGGGCTTCGCGCGCATCGCGAAAGCCGTGTTCATCCTGACGCTGACCGAGCCCGGCATGCTGCCGCAGGCGCGCGAACTGCTCGCACAGGCCGAGCCACTGATGCCCCGCGCGCCAGCGCGCGAACGCGGTCATCTCGGCGCGGCGCAAGCCGCTGCCGCCGGCCGCTGGCGCGAGGCCTGCGAGCGCTGGGATGCGCTGC
>JACMKK010000545.1 GCA_014380115.1 Luteimonas sp.
CTCGGAGGCCTTCGGCCTCGGCGACGAGGGCTACGCCGAGGCGACCCCGCTCAGCGTGCGCTCCAACGAGGTGCTGATCCGCGCCATCGGCCTGGTCGGCACGCCGTACCGCTACGGCGGCAACACGCCCGAAGGTGGGTTCGACTGCAGCGGGCTGGTCAACTACGTCTATCGCGACATGCTCGATCTCAAGCTGCCGCGGACCTCGCGCGACCTCGCCGCCTGGCAGGGACCGAAGATCGCCCCCGAGCGCCTGGCCACCGCCGACCTGGTCTTCTTCGGCAGCGGTGGACAGGTCAGCCATGTCGGCATCTATGTCGGCGAGGGGCGTTTCGTACACGCGCCCAGCACCGGTGGCACCGTGCGGCTGGATCATCTGGATGGCAGCTACTGGCGCGACCACTACAGCGGCGCCAAGCGGGTCCTGCGCTGAAAATGTGAGCAAAATCACATACTTCTTCACGGTGGCCTAACGAAATTTGAACCTTCTGGAGGGGCTCGGGGGGCATCATCACGCCACGATGACAACCGTGAAAGCCGCGTGACGACACCAGCCCACCGACCTGCCGCCACCTGCCGCCCGCTTACGGGCCTCGTTCGCTTCTTCTGTTGCACCCTCCTGTTGACCTCTGCGCTGCCGGCGATCGCGTCGCCGGGACTGGCCGCGGACTCCGCCGATGTCGCCGTCATGGGCTCCGCCAGCCAGGCCGTGACCGACGCCGCGATGCTGCCCGACCGCAACCTGCTGTTCGCCAGCGACGTCAATCAGCTCATCGCCTCCCAGGGCAGCGCGACGCCTCCGGCCGAACAGAGCGGCCGCGTGCAAACGCTGCTGCAACGTGCGCTGGCACTGCTCGGCACCCCCTATCGCTGGGGCGGCACCTCGCCCGACGGCTTCGACTGCAGCGGACTGGTCGGCTACGTGTTCCGTTCCGCGCTGGGCATCGAGTTGCCGCGCGTCTCGCGCGACATGGCCAACCAGGGCCAGCTGATCTCCGACCGCACCGCGCTGACGGCCGGCGACCTGGTGTTCTTCAGCCGCCGCGGCAAGCGCGTCGACCACGTCGGCATCTACATGGGCGAAGGCCGCTTCCTGCATGCACCGCGCACCGGCAAGGACGTCCAGGTCGACAGCCTGTCCACCGGCTACTGGAGCGGCAAGTTCATGCAGGCACGTCGCGTCGCCGGCATCGGCGAAGTCGCTGGCTGACGCAGCGCGCGCGACGCGCAGGCATCGCCGAACAGACCGAAGGCCGCGCAAGCGGCCTTCTGCGTTTTCGGGTAATCAAGAGGCCTACTGCTGCGGTTTGCAGGCCTTGCCTTCGTACTCGAACCGGTTCAGCGCGTACTCCTTGCCATTCCAGCGCTGTACCGGGAAGCAGAAGCCCGGGCCTCCGATCGACAGATCGGGCCATCCGTCCTTGCCCTTGGTCTGGAGCGGATGGGGAATGCCGATGTCGCTGGTGATGCGCTCCCAGCTGCCGTCCGCCTGCTGGCTGAGCAGTTGGAAGCCGGTGCCGGTGAAGCCATAGCAGAAGCTGCCGCTTTCGCTTGTGATCGCTTCGGGGCGGCCATCGCCGTTGAGATCGCGCACTTCGTCGATGTTGGCTCCTTCGGGCTGGGGATCGTCGCTGCAGATGATCCATTTGTCGCCGCGTTGCACGGCACCGGCGGCCTTGAAGATTGCCGCGCGATCGGCGGCGCTGACGCTCGGGGTTTGCGCTACTGCCTGTCGCATGACGCTGCCGGCAGTGAGCACGGCCATCGATAGAAGAATGATCCTGTTGTTCATCTGCTTGCACCTCGCGCGTTGGCCCTTCAGGGGCCAACGCAGGGCGTGCAGCCTGACGGCCATCCCTCCGATCTTGATGCACCCGGACCCTGTACGACACCCGCGCGCTAACGCACGCTCGAGCGATAGCGCTCCACGGTCTGCTCGATATCCCTGCTCAGCGCCATGACCTTGGTGGCGTATTCGGCCAGGTGCCGGTCCTCCTCGGTCTCCGGAATCCACGCCGGCACCGGTGTCGGCTTGCCGTCGACCCCGTCCATCGCGACGAACACGATCACGCAATGCGTGCACAAGCGTTCGCCACCGTCGTCCATCGGATCACGCGCGACCACGTCGATCGCAAAACGCATGCTGCTGGTGCCGGTATGCACGAGCTTGGAGGAGACGGTCACCACGTCGCTGATGCGTACGGGCGAGACGAAGCGGATGCCGCCGACGGCGACGGTCACGCTGTATTTGCCGCTCCAGCCGACCGCAGCGGCGTAGCCGACCTGGTCGATCCATTTCATGACCACGCCGCCGTGCACCTTGCCGCCATAGTTGACGTCGGTGGGTTCGGCGAGGAACCGGAAAGTCAGTTCGCGCTGGTGTCCGCTCATGTCGCAGGCTGCCGTATGCGAGAGGTCGCTGGATTATGCGCCCGACCAGGCTTGCGGCGTGCCAGCGGCGGCCGCATGCTCGCCGCGGACGCCTGATTGGGAAACGAAGATGGGACGCACGCTCCTGGGAATCCTCGCCGGACTGGTCTCGATGTGGCTGGTGACGTGGTCCATCGAGTTCGCAAGCCATGCCCTGTACCCGCCGCCGCCGGGGCTCGATCCGCGCGACATGCAGAGCCTCGGCGCGATCCTGTCGGCTGCGCCGTTCGCCGCGCTGGCGATGCTGGTAGGCGCCTGGTTGCTAGGTGCCTTCGCCGGAGGCTTCGTCGCCGCGAAGATCGCGCGTCATCCGCGCGCGGCAGCGACGATCGTGGCGCTGGTGACGGTGTTGGGCGTGGTCGCGATGATCTTCCTGGTGCCCGGGCATCCGGTTTGGGTGTCCGCGCTCGGTGTGCTGCTGCCGGTGCCGCTGGCCCTGCTCGGAGCACGGCTGGCGAGATCGAAGCGGGTCGGGATCGCTCGAGGCAGCTGAGTCGGCGACAACATTCGCCACGAGCTTGCTTTGCGAGCTTGCATTACGAGCCGCCATTCCATCGAACACCGGAATCCATCTTGATCTTCTCTGGCTGCTCACCCCAGCCAAAGCTGGGATGACGACGCGGAGCGAAAGCGGCACGACTCACGTGTAGGCGATCAATCTGCCAGCGGCGGCAACTCCCAGCCACAGCAACATCGACAGCGCCGCCTGCAGGCGTCCAGCCACCGGTGCCGCACGATCCCAATCGGTCAGTGCACCGGACCACAGCCACCGGAACAGGACGGCATTGACCAGCGCCGCCGCAATCAGCGCCAGCTTCAACCGGAACGCGGTATTCAAGAACAACGGGCCGGCATCTGCGGCCAGCAGTGCAAAGCCGCTGCCGGCCTGCAGCAACAGCCCGATCAGTGCCACTGGCGTCAGTAATCGCGACACCTCCGGTAGTGACAGCTTCCGGCCCAGCCCCAAGAGGCGCAGGTCCAGCAGCAGCATCGAGCCGAGCAGCAAGGTCAGCCCGAGCAGGTGCACCAGGTTGACCGCGGCATAGGCCATGCCGGGTCCGCGCATCCACTCAGCAAGCGCGGAAGACTCGAGGATCGCGATCCAGCGGCTGGCGTCCATCGCCACGATCAACCGCCGCGGTCAGCGCAGTTCGATGGTCTTTCCGTCGACGACGATGCGCTCGGCACGTAACTCGCGGGTACCGTCGCTGCGTGGATACCCCTCGATCGTGATCGCCTTGCCGACCTTGAGTCCGCCATCGGGCAAGCCGCGCGACTCCATGCGCGCGGTCGGCGCGAGGATCACCAGCCAGCGCTCGCCATCGCGATCGACCTCGATCTCCGCATGTGGATTGCGATAGCGCACCTCGACCGGCGCGCCGTCGAAACGCATCACCTTGTCGGCATCGTACGAACCCCAGCCGTGGTGGGCCAGAACCGGCAACGCCAGCAATGCGGCAAGGAGTGGGAGTAAGAAAAGTAAACGTCGCATGGCGCACCTCTTGGCTGGTGACGATGGTCTTCATACCGCTACCCGCGTTAAGGCATCGCAAGGGACGTCGTCGGCTGAAGCGCACTTGGTGAAGGGGCGCGGGCTTTTCCTCCCCGGCGACAGAAGCTGGCGCGCAGCGCCGGATGAGGCACGACTAGCGCCTATGGCCCACGCCACTGCCTCGCGCTATGCAACCTCGTCCGCCCTGCCCGCAAATGCCTGACGGCAGCTGCGACCTTCTGCGGACGGCAGAAGGAAAAAAGCGGCCGGAGCATCGCTGCCCCGGCCGCTTTTCGTTTCCCGACGAGGGAAAAACTGGAGGCTTACTTGTCGCGTGACTCGAACGTGCCGTAAGGCGTCAGCTGTTCGGCGACCGCCTTGCCGTCGCCGACCACGATGATCGACTGCTGCTTGGGATCGTAATACTTCCTGGCCATGGCCTGCACCTGCGCGGCGTCGACCTGGCGGATCTTCGGCACGTATTCGCCGAGGAATTCCGACGGCAGGCCGATCAGCCAGTTGTTGGCGAGCGTCGCGGCGACCGTGCCCTGCAACTGGTTGCTGATGAGATAACCGCCAGCCACATAGCGCTTGGTGTCCTCGAGTTCCTGCGCGGGCACCGGCTCGCTGCCGAGGCGCGCGAACTCGCCCAAGAACTCCTTCAGCGCCGCGCCGGTCACCTCGTTGCGCACGTCCGCGCCGGCCTGCACGCGGCCGCCGACGCGCGAGACCTGCAGGCCCGCGCTGGCGCCATAGGTGTAACCCTTGTCCTCGCGCA
>JACMKK010000088.1 GCA_014380115.1 Luteimonas sp.
ACTCGCCGCGGCGCTCGCCTGCGCACTGCTGGCGTTCGCATGGCCGCGCTCGGCAGCGGCGCATGCGACGACAGTGCGAAGGACCGCAGCGTGATGGCCACCGGGCTCTCATCCGCGCTATCCGATTTCCATTTCCTGCGCCCGCTGTGGCTGTGGGCGCTGCTGGCATTGCCGCTGCTGGCATGGTCGTGGCGCGCGCGGCGCCGGCGCGACAGCGTGTGGCGCGACGTCGTCGATCCGCACCTGCTGCCGCACCTGCTCGACATGCGCAGCGGAGTTAAGGGGATGGCCGCTTCGCTGCTGCTGGCCCTGTGCGGCGTGGCGCTGGCCGTGCTGGCGCTGGCGGGTCCGACGTGGCGCAAGGTCGACCAGCCCCTGCTGCAGGGACAGGCGCCGCTGGTGATCGCGCTGGATCTGTCCAGCGCCGTCCTCGCCAACGATCTGCCGCCGTCACGCCTGCTGCAGGCGCGCGCCAAGATCGATGCCTTGCTCAAGCAGCGTGCCGGCGGCCAGGTCGGACTCGTGGCCTACGCCGACGATGCCTTCACCGTGGCGCCGCTGACCGACGATGCCGCCAACGTCGCGCTGTTTCTCGACGCGCTGGCGCCCGACGTGATGCCGGTCGACGGCAGCCGCGGCGAGCGCGCGATCGAATGGTCGACGAAGCTGCTCAAGCAGGCCGGATTCGAGCGCGGCGACATCCTGTTGCTGACCGATCACGCCAGCAGTGCCGCACGTTACGCCGCCACCGCCGCGGCGCGCGAAGGCTTCCGTGTCTCGGCGCTCGGCCTCGGCAGCGAGCAAGGTGCGTCTTACCAGAAGGCCGATGGCGCGATCGCGCACACGCGTCTCGACGCCGCGTCGCTGCGCACGCTCGCCGCTGCCGGCAACGGCGAATACCGCGCACTGACTCCGGACCTGCGCGACGTCACGTCGCTCGGCGTGCTGAAGTCCCAAGCCACCGACGCCGCGGCTACGCGCGGCCAAAAAACCAGTGTCTGGCAGGACGCCGGTTACTGGCTGCTGCTGCCGCTGATGCTGCTGGCGTTGCTCGCGTTCCGTCGCGGCGGCGCACTGGCGGCATTGCTGCTGTGCGCCTGGCTGCCCTGGCAACCGTTACAGGCGGCCGAGCGCGCCGCCGGATCGGGCGGCTTGTGGCAGCGCGCCGACCAACTCGAGCATGAGCGCATGCAGGACGGCGGCGAGGCGTATCGAAAAGGCGATTTCGCCGCCGCCGAAAGCGCGTGGCAGGGCATCGACAATGCCGATGCCGCCTACAACAAGGGCAACGCGTTGGCGAAAACGGGGCGCTACGAGGATGCGATCGCCGCTTACGACGACGCCTTGCGCCTGCAACGCGGCATGGCCGACGCGATCGCCAACAAGCAGGCGGTGGAAGCGGCGATGAAGCGCAAGCCGCCGCCGGGCCCGAAGCAGGGCAGTCGCGGGCAACAGCAACAGAAACCGAAGCAGGGCCAGCCGAAACCCGGCGATGGCGAACCGTCGAACGCCGCCGATGGCCAGCCGCAGGACGATGGCAAGTCCACGGACAGTCAGAACGGCAAGCCCGACACATCCCGCGCCGGGCAAAAGCAGGAGCAGCCCGGCCAATCCGGTGCGCCCGCATCCGCCGATGCCGAAGCCCAGCGCAAGGCCGATGCGGCGCAGCGCGCACGCATGCAACGCGCGGTGGAGCAGGGCCGGCAGCAGGCGCAGGACGGTCAGAAGATCGAAGGCAAGCCCGAACGCGCCGAAAGCGCCGCCGAACGCGAAAAACGCCAGGCCAATGAGGCATGGCTGCGGCGCGTGCCGGACGATCCCGGCGGGCTGCTGCGCGCCAAGTTCCGCCTGGAGCACGAGCGCCGAGCGGAATCCGGAGGATTGTGATGCGGCCCGTTCAACCCACCACCGGGAAAACCACCCTCATGCGGCTGCTGCTGTCGTTGTCATTGTTGTTGACGGCGTTCGGCGTACAGGCGCAGACGCGCGCATGGCTCGATCGCGACCGCATCGCCTTCGGCGAGACCGCCACGCTCAACGTCGAGACCGATCAGGCTACGGTGGCGAGTCCCGATTTCTCGCCGCTGCTGGGGGATTTCACGCTCAGCGGCAACACCAGCAGCCGCCAGTTCGAGCGCATCAACGGGCGCAGCAGCGTGCGTGTGCTGTTCGCCGTTGCGTTGCGGCCGAAACACGACGGCGTGCTGTCGATCCCGGCGCTGCGCGTCGGTGCGCGGAACACGCAGCCGCTGGCCTTGACGGTGACGCCGGCCGCGGCCGCCCCTGCTGCCGCACGCGCAGGCGACATGGCCTTCATCGAGGCCGAAACCGACGCGCAGGAGCCCTACGTCCAGCAAGCCGTCGGTTACGTCGTGCGCTTGTACTACGCGACGCCACTGATCTCCGGCCAGCTCGACCAGCCGGCAGCGGACGGTGCGTCGCTGCAGCGCATCGGCCAGGACCTGCAGTACGCGCGCGACGTCGGCGGACGGCGCTACACCGTCGTCGAGCGTCGCTTCCTGCTGATCCCCGAGCGCAGCGGCACGCTGACGATTCCCGGCGCGACGTTCGAAGGACGCGGCGCGGGCGGCTTCTTCGACGAGATGTTCGGCGACGGCCAGCGCGAGCTGAGCGCAAACGGTGCGGCGCGCCTGCTGAAGGTACGCGCCGCGCCGGTGAATGCGCCGCAGCCTTGGCTGCCACTGCGCGGACTGACGCTGCGCTATCTCGCCACTGCGCAGGGCGCGCGAGCCGGCGAGGCGGCGACGATCACCGTCGAAGCCACGGCCGATGGCGCGAGCGGCGCACAGATGCCCGAACTGCAATTGCAGGCCGGCGATGGCGCGCAGGTCTTCGCCGAACCGCCGCAGATCGACGAGACCTTCAACAATGGCCGGCCACAGGCCAAGCTCACGCGCAGATTCTCGGTCGTCCCAGCACGCGAGGGCACGCTGCGCATTCCAGGCCCGCGGCTGGCGTGGTGGGACGTGCGCGCAGGCATCGCGCGCACCGCGTCGCTGCCCGACCTGAACCTGCAAGTCGCGCGTG
>JACMKK010000089.1 GCA_014380115.1 Luteimonas sp.
CGTCGGGCCTGCGCTAGAAGCCCAACCGTCGTGGAACGGTTCGTCGAAGAAGCGCTGGTGCTCAGCTGCGTCGACTATGGCGAAGCCGATCGCATCGTCACGCTCTTCACCCGCGGCCGCGGCCGCATGTCCGTCTTCGCCCAAGGCTTGGGTCGACAGTGTCCAGCGGAAGATGAAGGGAACGGCGAAGGCCGCATTTGTCAAGGAATGCAAAGACGCAACCCAACGACTTGCGGACGCAGACACAAATCCCAGCTACCGCACAGGCTTTCCACCCGGAAAATGTGCGGCGCAAAAAGCCGTGGTGCTCGCTCTCGACGCGGGAGGAATCCCAAAGGCCATCACCGAGCAATACTATTGCCCTGCAGGCGGCACCACGACCAATCGGATCACCTACCTGGAAAGGAAAGGCCCCGCGGACCCGGGGGGGCGTCGTAACGCGGAACTTCCGTTCTGGAGAGGCGGTTCCGCCGTGTAGCACCTGCGAGATAGTCCTTCCGATGCTTCTTTGTCCTGATGACAAACCCGAAAAATGTCGACAGGAGGAATACATATGCCATCTCTCGAGCCCGAGATGGAAGATTTGCTGCTAAGGACACTTCCGGAGCTTGAGCAAGAATGGGAAGGAGCGACGGCTCCGGAGATTGACGCGATTGAGCGGATCGCTGGCCGCCCGTTGCCACGATTTTACCGCTGGTTCTTGACCCGTATGGGCAAGAGCATGGGCCCAATGTCCTGGGCCCATGTCGATTTTTCAGCCCAAACAGTGCTGGAGTCCTACGCGAAGGGGGATGTCACGCCTCTGCCCGGTTTCCTGATGATCGGGCTCCATTCGAATTTGGCAATGCGCCTTCACTATTACTACAACCTCGACCTACCCGCACGAGACGACGCGCGCGTGACGCGGATGGACCCCTTGGAAGGACCCGCTGGCGCGAGCGATCAGTTCGAGACGTTGCGCGAAATGTTCGGGCGGAGCGTGCTCCGGATCCACCGAATGGACAAGCTTCCGCAGCGCTGCAACGGGTGGTTTGAAGTCGACGGAGGCGACGTCTGCTCGACGCTCGACCCGATCATGAGTCGGCTCGGCTTCACGAGGCCGATTCCTACCGGGCTCTATTGCGGGCTGTACGAGCGCGCAGACGCTGTGCTGACCTGCAGCGATGAGCCGAGGGACGAGCCTGAGTCGCAAGTCTTCTACCTAGGGGGCGAAGATGAGGTAGCGCTTCGAAGGATCCTCGGTGCGATCGCCATGGCATCGGTGCAGGTGGAAATCAGAGACTGGACGCCGCCGCTCCCGTGAAGCGTGAGGTCGATCGTTGGCGAAATCGCGCGGCGCTCAGCCGCTCACGAACGAGTCCAGCGCGGGAGGACGTCCTGCCGCGGGACTTCTCGGCGAACCCTCGGTGCGACAGCGACTGAAGGTTCCCTCGAAGTGAATGTCAAATCCTGGGTTGCCAAATAAGCCCAGGCCGCCGGAAGTCCATACTGCGACACTTGCTGTAATAAGATTCAAAGACTTCCGTCGCTTGACGTGATCCAAACTAGCCGAGGGACGACAACAGCGTGTCCTACCTTCAGACCCCTAACTTGGTCAGTCGCAGGCAATCATCGGAGAGACCGCGAGGGGGCAAGGGTGCACGGCGCCAGTTGGAATCTCGTAAGTCACTTGCAAGGCTTGGGTCGACAGTGTTCAGGGGAAGCTGAAGGGGGCAGCGAAGGCAGCATTTGTCGAACATGCAAGACCGCCTCCCGAGGGATTGCCAAAGGGAACTCCGACCCTCTAGATACCGAACAGGCTTTCCCCCCGGAAAATGTGCCGCGCAGAAAGCCGTAGTGCTGGCTCTCGACGTGGGTGCGCTCCCCAAGGCCATCACCGAGCAGAATTATTGCCTTGCAGGCGGCACCACGGCCAGTCCGATCACCTACCTGGAAAGAAAGGGGCCTGCGGACCCGGGGGTCGTCGTAACGCGGAACTTCCGTTCTGGAGAGGCGGTTCCGCCGTGTAGCACCTGCGAGATCGTCCTTCCGATGCTTCTCTGTCCTGATGACAAACCGAAAAATGTCGATAGGAGTAATACATATGCCATCTCTCCAGCCCGAGATGGAGGATTTGCTGCTAAGGACCATGCCGTAGCTTGCCCAAGAATGGGAGGGAGCCAACCCTGCGCAGATTAGCGCGATTGAGCGGATCGCTGGACGTCAATTGCCAAGATTTTGCCGCTGGTTCTTAACCCGTATGGGCAAGAGGATGGGCCCAATGGCGGCGGGAAGCCCGTGTTCAACGGATGTAATGCCCGATGCGACGGCGCGGCATCAACGCGTAGGGTCGACAGAGCGATCAACTGGAACCCGGAATCCTTCGCTCGTAATGATGAGCCTGCCGCGCCTCCAGAGACTGTCGACGCCCTACGTTGGATCGCGGTGCTCGCCGGAAGGCACACCGTGGGGCACGTTCCAGCCGAAATAGACTTCGACCTCAGCGATCCGCCCATCGCGCACGGTCAGGATCTCGGTGTTGCGGAACCTCGACTGCTTGTTCACACCTTCATACGTGACGAACACCTGCGTGCCGTGCTCCACCATCTGCACGATCTCGAAACCTTCGGTGTTCTCGCTGTTGGGCCAGCAAACCTCAAAGTATCTTTTGCGATCGAGCCGATTGTCGAGCGGACTCGTGAAGTGAAAATCATCCGTGATCAACGCTTCCGCCGCGGCCCGGTCCTTTGCGACATAGGCGTCGTAGATGGCTTGGGCCGTTGCAACACGATCGTTCGCCATGATCAATTCCTCGTTACGGCTTCAAACCCAGTGATGCTTCGCCACTTTTGGGATCGAACGGCGACGAACTGTGCTCGTGCACGACCAGCCAGCGGTTGCCGATCCGCCGAAAGCCAAGCGTCGTGCGGAACCACATGTCCACCGTGGCTCCAGTCTTCTGCGTGCCCATCACGTGACTCAGGGCATGGCTGAAGCCAACGTCACCATCAGTCGTGACGACGACATCGCGGCTCTCCCATTGGATCGGGCTTGCGAAGGATGCGACCCAGGTTTCGGCGCGCTTGCGTGCTGCCGACTTGCCTTGGCTCCGCAGCGGTTCGACGACATCGAAGGTCACGAGGTCGTCAGCGGTATCCGCCACCATGGCGTCGACATCACCCGAATCCACGGCCTTGCCGCGGGCATCGATGATTCTGCGAATCGCTGTCTCACTTTCATTGCCGGAGGTCGGAGCCCCATCAACACGCGTTGCGACGAGATCGCACAGCGGCAGCCAGTCGCTGCCGTCGTTGCGCCATTCCCAGTTGATCTCGAGCTTGCGGTTCTCGTCGCTGAAGGCCAGCCGCGAGCGGCTCCCTGCCGCACTGAAGGTCCAGACATCGCCATCGACGCTTCCCTGATAGTCGGGGTGGAAACCAGAGTTGTCGAACAGATTCGAGAGATAGCCCGCCTTGGCTTTGTCATAGCCAACGATCTCGGTGCTGATGAGGGTTCGGCTGCCCACTGCGGCGTGGCCTCGATTCCGTAAGAAAAAGCCGCCAGGGAGCCAGTCGTAGGTCTGCTCACCCTTCCAGGGGACCGCCGATGCGCGGGGATTGTCCGCTTGCTGGCCTTCGCCGAACGAATGGCCCCCGACCCGCCAGGTGCCGACGAAGACATCCAACAGCCTGTGGGCTGCGCTGGGAGAGGTGGACTTCGAAGTCGACGGCTCTGTCATTTCAGTCTCCGCGCGGATGGGGAGAGGATTCCCCCGACGATCGGGCGTTCTGCGAGAGCTGGATGTGCACGACGCAGGCCACGAGGGATCCAACGGGCCACAAGCGTGCGCATTGCTCGAGGGCAGTCGTTGCAAAACTTTGCATTCTCAGGAAGTTCCGCGCGTGGGGGCGTTTGCGAAGTGTGTTGCGTTCTGGCGGGTGCCCAGATCGATCCAACCCTCGGGCCGAGATCGTCCCTTCGGATCTGGGCTCTCAGCGGCGAGAGACTTGCAGCCCGCTCGAGATCCCCGACTGCGAAAGGTCCACATGAACAGCCTCAAAGGTTGCGTCGCTGTCGTCGCTGGAGCCACGCGGGGTGCAGTCCGAGGCATCGCCATCGCGCTGGGCGAGGCCGGAGCGACGGTCATCTGCACCGGGCGCAGAAGCGAAACCCGCCGCCTGAAGTCTGACTACGACCGGCCCGAAACCATCGAAGAGACCGCGCGCATGGTCGACGCCGCAGGAGGAGTAGGGATCGCCGTGCCGGTCGATCATCTAGATTCTGCGCAAGTCTCCGCGCTGAGGAAGCGCCTCGAAGCCGAGCACGGGAAGATCGACGTCTTGGTCAACGACGTCTGGGGCGGGGAGCTGCTCAAGGGCGGCCCTGCAGACTGGAACACGCCGATCTGGGAACACGACCTCGACGATGGGCTGCGCATCCTGCGCTTGGCCGTCGACACCCACCTGATCACGTCTCACCACTTGCTGCCGCTGCTGATCAAGGCTCCGGGCGGCCTGCTGGTCGAAGTCACCGACGGCACCACTGCATACAACGCGCAGAATTATCGCATCTCGGTGTTCTATGACCTCGCCAAGGTGGCGGTGAACCGCCTGGCCTTCTCTCAAGGCCACGAGCTCGCCACACACGCAGCGACGGCCGTCTCGGTGACGCCCGGCTTCCTGAGGTCCGAGATGATGCTGGAAGCCTTCTCGGTGACGGAGGCCAATTGGCGCGATGCCAAGGCGCCTCCTGCCTTCAAAGCCTCTGAGACAACGAGGTACCTCGGAAGGGGCATCGCGGCGATGGCGATGGATGCGAACCGCAAGCGCTGGAACCAACAATCGACGACCTCTGCAGAACTGGCCCGCGCGTACGGCGTCTACGATCTCGACGGCTCCCAGCCCGACGCGTGGGCGGAGCTCAACGGAGCTGCGCCAAGCCAGGGTGAGCAGGGGAAGGACTGAGCAGGCCTCAGGGGCAGACGGCGCTCTTCCTGGCCAGGCCCCACACGATCTGAATCACAGGGTGGCCCTTGCGGTACGCGGACTCGGGCAGCTCATCCCACAGGATGCCGTCGGTCGAGCGGTAGAAGCGCTGCTGCTCGTACCAAGTCTGCCAACCGCCGCGCACCGCCACCAAGGTGCCCTGCGCGCTGACCGCGACGGCGCCCACCAGCACGCTGCCGCTCAGGCTCCCGTTGACGCGCCGCTGGGTGGGGGTGCTGGTCCAGGTGATGCCATCGGTCGAGCGGTGCACCTTGCCGTTGCTCCACGCCATGAACTGGCTGCCTGTCCACAGCGGGCGGCTCTCGACGGCGTCGGTGCCGATGGTGCTGCGGGTCCAGGTCTGCCCGTTGTCCGCCGAGCGGCAGGCGATGGCCGCCGTCTGCGCCTGACACCAGGTGATGCCCACGAAGATGCCGTTGCCGAAGGCGGGGTGCGCCGCGCCGCAGTCCGCCATGGTGCCCCCCTGCAGGGTGGGCCGCTGCCAGGTTTCGCCCTCGTCGCGGCTGATCTGCCAATCGGTGTTGGCTCCATCCTGCGCGCTCACCACATAGGTGCCGCCGCCGTAAGCGCCGCCGCGCACGTTGTAGATGGTGTTGCCGTTCATGCTCAGCGGGATGCTGGGGCTCTGGGTCCAGGTGAGCCCGAAGTCATCGCTCTTGCGTGGATCGCGCGTCGCCAAGAGCCAGCGGTTGGGCCCCACCATCACGTCTTGAACGTTGGGGCCGCTGGCCGCTTGGGACCAGGTGACGCCGTCGGTCGAGCGGAAGAAGCTGCCTGGCGTTCCCCAGCCCGCCGTCTGCAGAAAGACGCCGTTGCCGTACGCGAGGGCTGTGGAGGAGTACGCGTTGTGGTCGCAGTCGGTGCTGCCGCTGCCACCATCGGGAAGCGCGAAGTTGCCGCTGAAGCAGCGGTAGCGCTCGTTGGCGGGCCAAGCGTCGTCCACCGAGACGTCGTTCTTCCAGGTGAGCCCGTCGTCGCAGCTGATCGCGCGGCGCAGCTGCTTTCCCGTCGCCACGAAGACGGGCACCAGGTCGCTCCCGGCGTCGACGCCTGCA
>JACMKK010000546.1 GCA_014380115.1 Luteimonas sp.
CAGCTCGTACAGGGTGTGTTGCTCAGGGCGTGCTATCGGCCGTCACTGGCATCAGCACGTCGCCTTCGCGGTCCGGGAAGCGCCGGCCGCGCGGATCCCGCGGCTGCAGGCTGCCGTCGGGCAACAGCGCATAGGCGCGCACGCTGCCGGCATCGCCCTGCATGCGGATCAAGTCGCCGGCGCGTTGCCAGCGCCCCGCCTCGGCGAAACGCGCTCCGCCGCCGGCCGCCAGGAAGGTCTCGATCAGTGTGTAGCTGCGCACGTCGCCGGCGCGCTCGAGCACCAGCTGCGTCTCGATCGCCTCGCAATCCGCACACGCCAGGGCACCTTCCCAGGCGATGCGGCCATCGCCACGTTCGATTTGCGGCAGCGGCGGCGCGGCCGCAGACGACGCCCCGCGCTCGCAACCGGCGAGCGCCAGCAGGGCGGCCAGGCAACAGCAGGACGCGCGGTGGGCGAGGTTCATGTCCGGATTGTGCCGCAGGTGGCCGCGTCCTGCCCTGCACGCGGCCGTGATCGCGATGCGCCTACGTTGGATGCAGGGAAGGAAGAGGGGATGGATCATGAACGCCACAGGGACACCGCCGCGTCGAGCGCGCCTGCGCCGCTGGCTGGTCGGGCTGGGCGCGTTGCTGGTGCTGCTGACGGCCTATGTGATGGTCGTGGACCGCTTCGCCGAGCGGCTTGGCGCGGACATGCAGAAGAGCATGCGCACCGAGCCCGGCGTCGACGACCAGAAGCACCGCGCGAACTGAGTGCGGCGCGTGCTGGCGGCCTGCGTCAGCGTTCGGAAATGACGAAGCTGCCGAAGGCCACGCCGAGGTCCCAGCCGTGCCCCTTGCCGGTCAGCGCCAGCGAGATCGCACCCTTGGTGACGACCTGCGCCTTGACCGACTTGCCGGCGCCGGCGTGTGCTTCGGCCGTGGCATAGCCGCCGATCACGTCGCGGATGTTGTAGACCTCCGAGAACTCGCCGCGGCCGTCGTCGATGCGCGTCTTGCCGAAGGTGATGCCGCCGCCTTTCGCGCTGATCTTCACCGGCAGGCTCTGGCCGTTGTCGCAGCTCACCGTGCCCTCGCCCGCCGCGGTCTTGTAGAACGCCGACCAACCGGCCAGCGTGAAACGCAGCTGGCAATCGATCGGGGCCGCGGCCGAGGCCATCGGCGCGGCGGCCATCGCCGCCAAGGCCAGCATCCAGGGAAGGACTGACTTGTGCATCACGCATCTCCGCGTCGGGGGAACGCAGGCTAGCAGGACCATTGCCCGTGCGTCACCGCGAGAGTGAACGACGCCGAAAGGCCGGCCGTCATGTTCTTGGTCGCTCACTCCAACACTGCGGCGATGTCGGCGATCGCAGCCGGCAACGCTGCAGCATCGGCGACCACACGCAACCGCGATGCATCGTCCGCGACCTGCGCTTCGTTCTCATGGCCCCAGGTCGTGTGGTATGGCACGTGCACGCCCCAGCCGCCGAGCTGCAGCACCGGCGCGATGTCCGAGCGCAGCGAATTGCCGATCATCACGAATTGCGCGGCGGCGAGGTCGAATTCCTCCAGTACGCGCGCATAGGTCGGCGGATCCTTCTCACTGACGATCTCGATGCGGCGGAACAACTCGGACAATCCCGATTGCCGCACCTTGGCCTCCTGGTGGAACAAGTCGCCCTTGGTGATCAGCACCACATCGTAATCGGCAGCGATCGCCGCCACGGCTTCGCCGATGCCGGGCAGCAGCTCCACCGGATGCTGCAGCAGGCCCTTGCCGAGCTGCACGATGCGGTGCACGTCGCGCGCGATGATGCGCGCAGCGGTGATCTCGACCGCCGCCTCGATCATCGACAGCGCCATGCCTTTCACGCCGTAACCGAACAGCGCCAGATTGCCGGCCTCGAACTCGTACAGGCGCTCGTGCACGCGTGCGTCGGCGAGATCCACATACGCGCCGACGATGCGCTCGAATTCGAGCTGCGCCTCGTCGAAATAGTCCTGGCTGCGCCAGAGGGTGTCGTCGCCGTCGAAGCCGACCAGCCGGATCGCGTTGCTGTGCATGGTTGCCAGTGGATGTGGCGAGCAGGCAGCGAGCGTAACAGCCGCCGTCGATCGCCGGCACGCAGACAAGACGAAGGGCAGCCTGGGCTGCCCTTCGTATTCCACATGGCCTGGATGCAGGCTAGCTGCGTTCCCGGTCGGCGATCAGCCGTTGCTAGGCGGTGGCGTCGACGCGTCAGCAGGCGGCGTCGCGGTGTCATCCGCCGGTGGCGTCGTGCCATCAGTCGGTGGCGGCGTCGTTGCCGGGTCGGTAGGTGCTGGCGTGGTCGCCGGGTCCGGCATCGGTGCCGGTTCGGTCGCCGGCGGCGTGGTTTCTTCCATCGGCGCCGGTTCGGGCGCGGGTACGGCGGTGTCGTCGGCGCGGTTGCAGCCGACCAGCAGCACGGTGCCCAGGCCAAGCGCAGCTACGAGCGCCTTGCTGGGAGTGAGGATGTTCATGAGATGACTCCTGGTGTTATTGGTCCTGCGGATCGAGCATGTCGATGGTCAGCCACGCGACACGCCACGAGAACCTGAAAACGCAGGGCGCCGACCTGGCCGCCCTGCGCACGAACCCGGGTGCTGATTAGCCCTGCGGGTCGGTTGCGCCGCTGGCCTTGGCGACGTATGCCTTGTACTCGTCGGCGGTGAGCTTGCCGTCGGCATCGCTGTCGGCCTGGTCGAAGACCTGGCTCAGGCTGGCCAGCGGCGCGGCTTCGGTCTTGGACAAGGTACC
The DNA here is from genome assembly GCA_014380115.1 of Luteimonas sp. Taxonomy (GTDB): domain Bacteria; phylum Pseudomonadota; class Gammaproteobacteria; order Xanthomonadales; family Xanthomonadaceae; genus Luteimonas. The sequence continues at coordinate 2,764 of JACMKK010000546.1, forward strand.
GTCCTTGTCGGCATCCAGGTCGGCCCACGTCACCTTCTTGGCATCCGGCGTCGGCGTGGCGGCGGCCGGGGCAGCGCCTTGGTCTGCCGGCGGTGCCGACTGCGCGGCGGGGTCCTGCGTGGCCGTCGGGGCTTCGCTCTGCGCGAACGCCATCGGCATCACCAGCGCGGAACCCAGCGCAACCAGACCGATCAGTGACTTGCGTGCATTCTTCATTCGATATTCTCCGTGAGGGATGTTGTGCTGTCGCGCGGTCATTGCGAGTGGATGTGTTGCCGCACGAGAGACAGCTTGTACGCGCGCGGATGAATGCAACTGGCGAATGAACCGTTAAAGCTACGTTCCTTTAACCAATGGCGTGGCGAATGACGCTAGGGCGCGACGCGACGCCCATCACGCGCAGCGCGAAACGTCGCGTTGCCACTGGCCCCTGCCGGACGAGGCGCCAAGCGTGCGGATCGCGCAATCGACGGCGATCGCCTGAACACAACACAACGTTTACGAACGCGGCGGTCAGCCGGGACAGGCTACGCGTCGTTCTCGGCACTGGCCCGGACTTCGGCCTCACCGTCGTCGCCGATCGCCACGGCGATGTCGATCGGCCGGCAGCAGACCTGGCAATCCTCGATGTAGCGCTGCGGGCCCGCGGACTCGTCGACGAAGATCTCGATCGGCTCGCCGCAATAGGGGCAGTGGATGTCGACGAACGGCATGCGCGTCTGGCTCGTTGGATGTCCGCACGCAGTGTACGCAACGCGCTTGCAGCGATCACGCGACTTTGCGCTGCCGCAGCCTAGCGTGGTCGCCTGTCCCTCTTCCATCGGAGCAATACGGCATGGCCAAGGCGCGCAGCGACAATTTCCGCTTGCTAGGTTCGATGATCGAGGACATCGAGATCGCCATGCTGGTGACGCGTTCGCGCGACGGCCACTACGTCAGCCGGCCCGTGGCCACGCAGAAGACCGAGTTCGACGGCGACCTGTGGTTTTTCACCAGCGCCGCCAGCCACAAGGCAGCCGAGATCAAGGCCCATCCAAAGGTCAATGTGTCGTACGCGTCGCAGGACAGGAACACCTACGTCTCGGTGTCCGGCACGGCGACGGTGCGGCGCGAGCGCAGCAAGATCGATGCGCTGTGGAGCGACGTGCTCAAGGTCTATTTCCCGAACGGCAAGGACGATCCGGATGTCACGCTGATCCGCGTCAAGGTGGAGACGGCCGAATACTGGGACGGCCCGGGATCGCTGGCGGGCAAGGCCTTGAGCTTCGTGCTCGCGGCCGTCACGCAGGATGCCGACGCGATGGGCGACAACCGCACGCTGCAACTCGACCGCGCGCGCGGCAAGGCGAAGGTGGTCTCGCCTTCGACGCGTGGTGCCGCGGCGCGCGTGGAAAAGGCACGCAAGGCCGCGCCAGGCAAGCCGGCAGCGAAGAAAACGCCGGCCCGAAAATCGGTGCCGAAAAAGGCTGCACGTTCGCGCCGCAGCTGAGTTCCTGTGAGACCGGCCCGGTCTCTACAAACGTGGCAGCCTCCTGAACGGCGCGTTTCTTCTGCATGCTGTAGAAAGCGGGTGCGGTGAACCGCTTGCGCGCCCTCTCCTCACCCCACCCTGCCGGAGCCGTAGCCATGACGAAATACCTGCTGACCGCCGCCATCGCCACCGTCCTGGCGGCCTGCAACAACACCAGCGACGCGGCTTCGGCCGCAGCGCAGGCGCTACCTGCGGCTGCGACGCCGGCCGCTGCAACGGCCGACGCGGACAAGCCGTTTACGGCGACTCCAGCGGCCGAATTCAACCAACCTTGGGCGATGACGTTCCTGCCCGACGGCCGCCTGTTGGTATCGGAACGGCAGGGCGCGCTGAAGGTCTTCGACATCGCATCGAAGAAAACCGGCAACGTCAGCGGCGTGCCCGCCGTCGACTACGGTGGCCAGGGCGGCTTCGGTGACGTGGTGCTGCATCCGCAGTTCGCCAGCAACGGACTGGTCTACGTGAGCTATGCCGAAAAGGGCGACGGCGACACCCGCGGCGCCGCGGTCGCTCGCGGCAAGCTCACGCTCGACGGCAACGGTGGCGGCGCGCTGTCGGCCATGAAAGTGATCTGGCGGCAGTCGCCGAAAGTCACCGATCGAGGCCACTACGGGCACCGCATCGCCTTCGGTCCCGACGGCAAGCTGTGGATCAGCTCCGGCGAACGGCAGAAGTTCGATCCGGCGCAGGACATGAAATCGAATCTGGGCAAGATCGTGCGATTGAACGACGATGGCTCGGTGCCCGCAGACAATCCGTTCGCTGAGCAGGGCGGCGTCACCGCACAGATCTGGTCGCTCGGCCACCGTAATCCGCTCGGCCTTGCCTTCAACGCACAGGGCCAGCTGTGGGAGCACGAGATGGGGCCCAAGGGCGGCGACGAGATCAACCGCATCGAGCGCGGCGCGAACTACGGCTATCCGATCGTCTCCAACGGCGACCACTACGACGGCAAGATCATCCCCGATCACGACACGCGTCCGGAATTCAACGCGCCGGAGGCTAGCTGGAACCCGGTGATTTCGCCGGCCGGCTTCGTCATCTATTCCGGTGACTTGTTCCCCGACTGGAAAGGCGACGGCTTCATCGGCGGACTGTCGTCGCAGTCGCTGGTGCGCATCGAGTTCGACGGCGACAAGGCCAGGGAAGCGGCTCGCTACGAGATGGGCGCGCGCATCCGCGAAATCGAGCAAGGACCGGATGGCGCCATCTGGTTGCTGGAGGACGGTACGCAAGGACGCCTGCTGAAGCTCACACCCGCGAGCTGACCCCCGTTCTCGCAGGAGCGGCCCTTCGCCGCTCCTGCGATAATTTTCATCTCGTTGTGCGAATGCTTACTTCGCTGCGGTCTCGGCCTTGAAACCCATCGCCTCGCGATAGCGCAGATACAGCGCCTGCACCTTGTCGATATAGGCCTGCGTTTCCGCATACGGCGGCACCCCGCCGAAACGAGTGACCGCGCCGATGCCGGCGTTGTAGGCCGCGGCCGCCAACATGCGGTCGTTGCCGTAGCGCCGCAGCAGCGACTTCATGTGACGCGCGCCGGCATGGATCGATTCGTTGGCCGAGAACGGATCGAGCACGCCGTATTCCTTCGCGACATCGGGCATCAACTGCATCACGCCCTTTGCACCTTTGGCCGACAAAGCCGCGGCATCGAAGCCGCTCTCGGCGTGCGCGATCGCGCGCAACCAGGCATCGTCCACGCCGGTCGCCTTCGCCGCCGCGCGGAATTCCTTCGCGAACGGTTTCAACTGCGGCCTGCCGACCTTGCCCAGTCCGGCATGCGCGCGTTCCCCTGGTGGCGTCTGCACGGTGAACTTGAGGAATACCTTCGAACCGGGCAGGTTGCGCGTGCTGTAGACCGTCTTGCCGTCCTGCTCGCGCTCGTACAGCGTGCCGCTGACCACGCCCATCTCGCCCCACAGGTTCGGCAGCTTGGCGGCGTTGTCGTCGACCTGCTTGGCCACGCACTTCGAGCCCGGCTCCGGTGCGGTCGCCAGGCTGACGGTGTTGTTGCGCACGCAGCGATACACGGTGCGCGCCTGCGCGTCCGGCGACGACAGCGCCAGGCACAGGGCGAGCATGGCGAGCAGCGAGGTCGAGTTCGTCGGCATGGGCGCGGAGTATGGCGTGGCGCTGGCCTTCGGCACGCGAACGAACGCGTCGCCGCGCCCGCTCCGTTCACGCATGAAGACGATCGCGCGGTCCTATGGCGCCGTTGCCGGTGGCAGCGCAGCGCCTTCGGCGGGCACCAGCGTGATGCTCACCGCCGTGCCTGGGTTGTTGCTGCGGATCTCGAAGGTCTGGTCGTCGAGCCGCAGGATGTCGGTGGGGTACGACTGTCCTTCCTCGATCATCGTCAGCGCGCCATCGACGTAGGTCCACTGGCCGTAACCCGGCGCGCCCTGCTGCGCGTCGATCACCAGCGTGCCGTTCGAGAGGAACGTATAGGTCGTACCGACCGCCACTGCCGACGATGCCTTCACTTTCCACACCTTGTCCGCGAACGCTGGCTTGGCTAGCGTGGCGGGTGCCGGCGGCGGCGAGACCGGTTCCGGCGCAGCTTCGGGCGGCGCGGCGGTGCCGGCTTCTTGCGTAGGCTGTGCGGGCTGCGCCGGCTTGGGCGGTTCGGCCCGGTTGCAGGCGGCCAACAGCAATGCGACGGCGGTGGCGAGGATGAACCTGGTCATTGCGGACTCTCCATTTGCGGAAGCGGATTCGGTGGGTGCGGTATGTTCAAGGGTCGGTCGGCTGAATCGCCACGACCCGCACGTCGACATTCTTGCAGGCGGCGTCCTTGCAGACGCCATTGATCCAGGCCTCGCCGCGCCCGAACATCACGCCCTTCGCGTTGACGAATAGGCTGCCGTAGCGCTGTTCGCCGATCGCGCGGGCGATGGCCGGCGTGACGATGCGGTCGTACTGCGCTACGAATGCCTCGGCGGCGGCGATCTTCGTGCGCTGGCCGCCGATCGATGCGGTGAATGGATAGTCGACCAGTTTCGATACCGCCTGCGCATCCTTCGCGGCGACCGCCTGCTGGAAGGCGTCGATCACCGGGCGGTAAGCGGCGTGATCGCCGAGCACGTTGTCAATCGTCTGATCGACTCGTGCTTCGTTGTCTGTGTCTGCAGCGGGCGGCGCAGCGGGTTCAGCAACTGCAGTTGTCGCAGGTGACGAAACGGGC
>JACMKK010000547.1 GCA_014380115.1 Luteimonas sp.
GACAGTCCGGCGATGATTTCCGGCCATGCGGCGGCGCTGCGGATCGCGGGAAACCAGGGCAGGACCAGGCCGACACCGATCGCCGGGAGCAGGCGCACGCCGAGCATGCGCGCGAGCTGGAACGCCCCGCCGCCGAGGATCGCAAGGTGCAGGTAGATGATCCAGTTGAGCCGATCCAGCGTGTCGAACACGGTCGCGTCGCTGCCCAGCCAATTGAAGAACAACGGATACAGCGGATGCCCGTGGGGATTCGACCAGTTCGGGATGCCTGCCTGCAGACCGGGCGTGTACATCGCCGCCCACAGGCCTTCCTCGCGGATCGCACGGCTGGCGTCGTAGAAGAACGACAGCTGGATATCGGCCTGGTCCGGTCCGCGCGCCAGCGTCTGCCCCTCATAGTGCAGGCAGGCGATGGCCAACACGGCCGCGATGACGAGCAGGGCGAAGGCTGCGTCCAGCAGCCACGAACGGCGCGTGACAGCCTCGTTCCCGCGTGATCCCGAAGCAGCGACGTGGGTCGCGGGAGAAGAAGGTTCGTGCATGGACGGAATCATACCTGCGCATGCCGAGGCCACCGGAACGCAGCTGTCGATGGTGATGTCCGTAGCGCTGAAGCAATTCCCTCCCCCGCGTGCGGGGACGGCTTGGGTTGCTGGAGCCGTGACCGCTTCGAAATGACGCATCGAGTGCGGTGCCAAGCCCTGGCGTTCGACGCATGCGTATCGCGTGGTGATTGCGGATCCACGCACCCACTCCCGGTATTTCCGCTGCGCGGGGGAAGAAGCTGAGGCAGGAAGGCACCTCGACTAATACGTGCAATACAATCGCGCCTGTCTTCGCCTCTGACGTGACCCGTGATCCGAAGTGTTCCCATGCATGGTCCGGAGCGGGCGTCGCGCGCGGTCATGTGGTGCCTGGTGGCGCTGGCCTTCGCCAACGCGGTGCTGCACGTGCGCGCCGTGAACTGGTCGCTGATTGCGTCCGACAACTGGACGATGATCCATCCGTTCCTGGCCGATGCCATCGCCGGCCGCCTCGACCTCGGCAACTTTCTCGTCAGGCGCGCCGGCGTCGATCACGCACAGCCGCTCAACAAACTGGTGATGTGGCTGAACTACCGCTATTTCGGACTCGACTTCATGCTCGAGGGATTCCTCGCGATGGCCTTCGGGCTGGCGGCGCTGCTGGTGCTGTATCGCGCGATGGTCGCTGAAGATTCCCGCGCGACGCGGCCTCCATCGTTCTACCTCGCCTTCGCCGCCGTGGCGGGCGTGTTCTATTCGCTCAACAGCTCCTTCATCTACACCTACTCGATGGTGACGATGTGGTATGCGGTCTATCTGCTTGCGTTCCTGATGTTGGTCGCCGGCTGGCATGCGCTCCGGCGCGGCGTGTTCTGGCCGTTGGCGGCTGCGACGTTCGCGCTCGGCATCGTCGGTGACGACTCGGTCTATCTCGATGCGGCCGCCCTGGTGCTGGCACTGCTCTTCTATGGCGCACGCGGCAATGCGATGCGACGGGCTTGGCAGGCGGTGGCCGTGATCGCCGTCGCGGTGCTGCTGAGTCGCGGCGTCTATTGGGCGTTCGGCGAGACCAGCGGCACGACCCAGGCCATGTTCAACCAGCCATTGACAGCGCGCATCGAAGGGTTGGCCGCGCAATGGCGCGATGCCTGGACGTGGTTCGCCGTGCCGGCGTCGTCGGGGCTGCTGGCTGGGGAGTCGCTGCATGGCCTGGCAGGCGAGCATGCGTCGACGGTGCGTGCCAGCCTCGCGCTGTTGCTGCTCGTTGCGCATGCCTGGTTCTGGTGGGCGGCGCTGCGCCTGCGTCCCGGCGCGGCATGGCTGGCCGCGACGATGCTCATGCTGATGTTCTATGCGCACGTCGCCGCGATCCTGGTCGCGCGCATTTTCGTCAAGGGCGCGCCTTATCTCGATCAACCGCGCTACGTGAGTTTTTACCAGTTCGGCATCATCGCGCTGCTGCTGATGGGGATGGCGTGGGTGCTGCAGCGACCCGATGCGCGCTACCGGCGCTGGCTGGCCGCAGCCGCGTTCGCGGTGCTGCTGGTGCAGGTGCCGGCGACCTACCTGGCGAAGCACCGGGAACCGCGCATCGATGCCCACAACAGGCTGATGGCGATGTCGATGGCGGCAGTGGCGCGCGATCCGCTGCATCCGCCGGCCGGTTGTCCGCTGGCGATGAACCTGTGCACGCTGCCGCTCGAGCGGCGCATCGAATTGCTGCGATTGCTCAGGGACAATCGCCTGAGCCTGTTTTCGCCGCAGTACGCGCGCCGCCATCCGGAGGACGCCGCCGCAGTGGCGCTGGCAACCGAAGGCAGGTGAGAAGCGTGGCCATGGCTGCTACAGATTCTGGTAGTTCGGTCCCGCGCCGCCTTCCGGCGTCACCCAGGTGATGATCTCGTACGGATCCTTGATGTCGCAGGTCTTGCAGTGCACGCAGTTGGCGGCGTTGATCTGCAGGCGCTTGTCGGCGCCCTCGCCGACGATCTCGTAGACCGCGGCGGGGCAGAAGCGCGTGCACGGATTGTCGTATTCCTCGGTGCAGCGCGTCACGCAGATGCTGGTGTCGGCGACCTGGAGGTGCACCGGCTGGTCCTCGTCGTGCTCGGTGGCGGCGAAGTACACGCCGGCGAGGCGGTCGCGCGGCGGCAGCGTGCGCTGGACGTAGTCGCGCTTCGGTTCCTCGCGCTCACCGACCTTGTCGTACGAGGACCAGTCCGACTTGTTCTTCAACGTCCACGGCGACAGTCCGGCGGTGGCCGTTTCCCAGGCCGCGTTGAGCACGCCGAACCACAGGCCGCGCTTGAAGCCCGGCTTGATGTTGCGCACCTTCTTCAGCTCGGCCATCGCAGCGGATGCGCGCAGCTTCGCGTCGAAGCCTTCCGGCGCAAGCGATTGCGCCAGATGCTCGGCCGCGAGCATGCCGCTGCGGATCGCCTGGTGCGTGCCCTTGATCTTCGGCACGTTGAGCAGGCCTGCGGTGTCGCCGATCAGCAGCGCGCCGGGCATCTCGACTTTCGGCAGCGACTGGTAGCCACCGGTGACGATCGCGCGCGCGCCGGCCGAGAGGATGCTGCCGCCTTCGAGCAAGGGCTTGACGTACGGATGGTTCTTCCATTGCTGGAACAACTCGTAAGGCGCGAGCTTCGGATCCCGGTAGTCGAGCCCAGAGACGAAACCGAGCGCGATGCGGTCGCCATCGAGGTGATAGAGAAAGCTGCCGCCGTAGGTCTGCGTGTCGGCGGGCCAGCCGAAGCTGTGCACGATCTTGCCCGGCTGCGCGCGCCCGGCCGGCACCTGCCACAGTTCCTTGATGCCGATCGAATAGCCCTGCGGGTCGCTTTCCGCATCGAGATTGAACTGTTTCACCAGCCGCTTGGTGAGATGCCCGCGCGCGCCTTCGGCGAGCACGGTGACCTTGGCGTGGATGTCGATGCCCTGGGTGTAACCGGGCTTGTGCGTGCCGTCCTTGGCCACGCCCATGTCGCCGATGCGCACGCCGATGACCTTGCCGTCCGCGTCGTGCAGCGTTTCCGACGCGGCGAAACCCGGATAGATCTCGACGCCCAGCGCCTCGGCCTGCGGTGCCAGCCATACGCATAGCGCGCCGAGGCTGACGATGAAGTTGCCGTGGTTGTTCATGCCGGGCGGCACGATCGGCGACTTCGTGCCGCCGGTCTTGCTGAGCAGCCAGAACTCGTCCTCGGTCGCCGGCACGCAGATCGGTGGCGGCGCATCGCGCCAGCCCGGCAGCAGCGCGTCTAGCGGTTCGGGTTCGATCACTGCGCCTGACAGGATGTGCGCGCCGATGGTGGCGCCTTTCTCGATCACGCAGACGCTGATGTCGGGATTGAGCTGCTTGAGCCGGATCGCGAACGACAATCCGGCCGGGCCTGCGCCGACGGCGACGACGTCGTATTCCATGACGTCGCGGGGGGCCGTGTCCTGGGCGTCCTGGGCGGGGTCGGTGCTGGCTTGTGTGCTCATGCTGGCGGTCCGGATGCAATTCCTGTGAGGTCACGTAGCAACGGTCAATGGGACCGTCGTCCCCGCGAAGGCGGGGATCCAGTGACTTGCGCATTCGACGGCCAAGTCGCTGGGTTCCCGCCTTCGCGGGAATGACGAGCCGAAAAGCATCGCAAGTCGGGACGGCTCTTCATTGTCGCGGGTTTGCGGTGAAGGCGGCAAATAGGCAGCATCCGGGCATGGCTGGATGGCAGCACATCGAACTTGCCGATGCGGATCTCGAACTCGACCGCGCCTGGCTGTCGCCGGCGCAAGCCGATGCGTTGTTCGCCGCCTTGCGAGACGCGATTGTGTGGGAAACGCATCGCATCAGCCTGTTCGGGCGCGAGGTGGACTCGCCGCGGTTGAGTTGCTGGATCGGTGACCCCGATGCGGTCTACAGCTATTCGCGCACCCGCTTCGAGCCGCGTTCGTGGCCGGATGCACTGTCGACGATCCGCGCGCGCTTGCGCAGCGAAACCGGAGTCGATTTCAACAGCGTGCTCGCCAATCTCTATCGCGATGGCCGC
>JACMKK010000548.1 GCA_014380115.1 Luteimonas sp.
AGGCAGAGCGTGTCGAGGCAGAGCGTGTCGAGGCAGAGCGTGTCGAGGCAGAGCGTGTCGAGGCAGAGCGTGTCGAGGCAGAGCGTGTCGAGGCAGAGCGTGTCGAGGCGGAGCGTGTCGAGGCAGAGCGTCTCGAGACTGAACGCTTGGAAACAGAACGCCGCGAAGCCGCGCGCATCGAAGAAGAAGAACGCCTCGAATACGAGCGCCTGGAAGCCGAATACGCCGAAGCCGACCGCATCGTGCGCGAACAGGCGCTCGAGGCCGAGCGTCTCGACGCGGCGCGCAGCGAAGCCGAACGTCTCGTCTCCGAACAGACCGAAGCCGACCGCATCGTGCGCGAACAGGCGCTCGAGGCCGAGCGTCTCGACCCGGCGCGCAGCGACGCCGACCGCCTCGTCTCCGAACCGCCCGACGCCGAACGACTCGACGCCGAGCGCCTCGAAGCCGAGCGCCTCGAAGCCGAACGTCTCGAAGCCGAACGTCTCGAAGCCGAGCGCCTCGAAGCCGAGCGCCTCGAAGCCGAGCGCCTCGAAGCCGAGCGCCTGGAAGCCGAACGTCTCGAAGCCGAGCGCCTGGAAGCCGAACGTCTCGAAGCCGAACGTCTCGAAGCCGAACGTCTCGAAGCCGAGCGCCTCGAAGCCGAGCGCGTCGAAGCCGAGCGCGTCGAAGCGGCACGCCTCGAAGCCGAGCGCCTCGAAGCCGAACGCCTCGAAGCCGAACGCCTCGAAGCCGAACGCCTCGAAGCCGCACAGCAGCGCGCAGCGCTTACCGATAAGGTCACCGCAGCCGAGCCCGCCGATGCGGCCAGCGAACCTGCCGTCGCCGCATTGCTCGCCGGCGCGCTCGCTTCGGGTGAAGATCCCGATGCCGCGCTCGACCTCACCGACCTGGATCCGGAACTGATCGACATCTTCGTCGAAGAAGCCGGCGACCTGCTCGATCATTCCGACGGCCTGCTCGCGCAGCTGCGCGATGCGCCGGGCGAGCGCGAGCCGCTGGTCGGCCTGCAACGCGACCTGCACACGCTCAAGGGTGGCGCGCGCATGGCCGGCATCATGGCCATCGGTGAACTCGGCCATGCGATGGAATCGCTGCTCGAGGCCGTGGTCGAGCAGCGCAGCGAACTCGGCCGCGATGGCGTGCCGTTGCTCGAACGCGGCTTCGACCGCCTGCATGCGATGGTCACGCGCGTCGGCGCGCGCCATGCGGTGGGCATGCCGGAAGCCCTGATCTCCGAGTTCGACCTGCGTTCGCGCGGTGCGTTTGCCGAGTCGTCCCGCAAGGACGCGCCGCAACGCGCGCCCAAGGTGGTGGTCGAACTCAAGCCGCTGTCGGCGCCGATCAATACCGCGCTCGATGGCGAGGAAGACGATGTCGGCGTGCGTGCGCCGCAGGAGCAGGTGCGCATCCGCGCCGACCTGCTCGATCGCCTGGTCAACTACGCCGGTGAGGTCGCGATCTACCGCGCGCGCCTCGAGCAGCAGCTCGGCGCGTTCCGTTCGGCGATGGCCGAAATGGAGCAGACCAACGCCCGCCTGCGCGACCAGCTGCGCCGCCTCGACAGCGAAACCGAGGCGCAGATCATCGCCCGTTACCAGCGCGAGCACGAGGTCGGCGACGAGACTTTCGATCCGCTCGAGCTCGACCGCTTCTCGACGCTGCAGCAGCTCTCGCGCGGTCTGGCCGAATCCGCGGCCGACATGTCGAGCCTGCAGGGCACGCTCGACGACCTGACCAGCCAGTACGAGACGCTGCTGCTGCAGCAGTCGCGCGTCAGCTCGGACCTGCAGCAGGGCCTCATGCGCACGCGCATGGTGCCGTTCGATGCGCTGGTGCCGCGCCTGCGCCGCGTCGTGCGCCAGGCGGCGACCGAGACCGGCAAGCAGGTCCAGCTCAAGCTCGACGGCGCACAGGGCGAACTCGATCGCAACGTGCTCGAACGCATGACCGCGCCGCTGGAGCACATGCTGCGCAACGCGGTCGCGCACGGCCTGGAGTCGCCGGAACAGCGGCGCAAGGCGAAGAAACCCGAAGAAGGCACGGTGCGCATCGCGGTACGCCGCGAGGGCTCGGAAGTCGTGCTGGAAGTCAGCGACGATGGCGGCGGTCTCAATCGCGCCGCGATCCGGCGTCGCGGCGAAGCGCGCGGCCTGGTGCGCGCGGACGCGATCCTGGCCGATGCCGACCTCGATACGCTGATCCTCGAACCGGGCTTCTCCACTGCCGACGAAGTCAGCCGCCTCGCCGGTCGCGGCGTCGGCATGGACGTGGTCGCCAGCGAAGTGCGGCAACTCGGCGGTGCGCTCGATATCGCTTCGCGCAGCGGCGAAGGCACCACGTTCACGCTGCGCCTGCCGCAGACGCTCGCGGTCACGCAGGCGGTATTCGTGCGTATCGGCGAGGCCAGCTTCGCCGTGCCGATCGCCTCGGTGCGCGGCGTAGGCCGCATCGCCCGCGAAGACCTCGACAAGCCGGGCGCGGTCTACAACTACGGCGGCGAAGAGTACGCATTGCACGATCTCGGCGCGCTCGTCGGCCATGGCGTCGCCAAGGCCGAAGGCCAGCTGCAGATGCCGTTGCTGCTGATCCGCTCGGGCGACCTGCGCGCCGCGGTCAGCATCGACCAGGTGATCGGCAACCGCGAAATCGTGGTCAAGCCGGTCGGTCCGCAGGTCGCTTCGGTGCCGGGCATCTTCGGCGCCACGATCATGGGCGACGGCAGCGTCGTGGTGATCCTCGACATTGCTCCGCTGGTGCGCCGCCAGGCCGCGCTGCCGCGCGACGTCGAGCCGGCGCCGGCCATTGAGCAACGCCGCGTGCCGCTGGTCATGGTGGTCGACGACTCGGTGACGATGCGCAAGGTCACCGGACGCGTGCTGGAGCGCCACAACTTCGAGGTCGGCACCGCGAAGGACGGCATCGATGCGCTCGAGCGCATGGCCGAGCGCGTGCCGGACCTGATGCTGCTCGACATCGAGATGCCGCGCATGGACGGCTACGAGCTGGCCACGCAGATGAAGGCCGACGCGCGCCTGCGCAACGTGCCGATCATCATGATCACCTCGCGTACCGGCGACAAGCATCGCCAGCGCGCGTTCCAGATCGGCGTGGAACGCTATCTGGGCAAGCCTTACCAGGAGCACGAGCTGATCCGCAACGTGTTCGACCTGCTGGCGATCGAGCGCGCCAATGACTGAGGCGCCGGCCGCTGGCGGTCAGGCCGTCAAAGGCATGACCCGCGTCGTCCTGCTCGCGCGTCCCGGTCCGGCCTGCGAACGATTACGCGAAGCGCTGCAGCAGGCAGGCGCAGATTTGGTGCTGGTCGCCGATCCGACGCTGAGCAACGACGACGAAGTGCTTGCCGCTGCGCCGCAGGCGGTGCTCGTCGCGCTCGACTCCGTGGTGGAGGACGCGCTCGAGCGTTTCGACCGCGTGCTCGCCGATCCACGGATCGCCGTGATCTTCGACGAGGCCGAACTGGCCGCGCAACGCGCAGGCTGGGATTCGGCACGTTGGGTACGGCACCTGGCCGCCAAGTTGAACCACCACCACGACGTGCTGCCGCCGGGCGGCGAAACAGAATCGGCCTGGCATCCGTCGCCGGGCCGCATCGAGCAGACCGGCGATCGCAAGCTCGATCTCGACATCGCCCCGTTCACCGGCGAAGCGCAACAGTTGGCCGAAGACGTGCCGCGCGATCCTGGCCTGCACCTGCAAGACCTGTCGCTGGTCGAGGACTTCGCGTTCGACGCCGACGATGCACCGGCCCAGTACGTCGAACCTGACGCCGTCGACGAAAGCGTCGCGCCTGTCGTCGTGGCTGTTGCGGAGATCGCGAGGCCGGGCTTGGCGCGCGATCTCGAAGATCTCGAACGGCGCGCCGCCACCATCGAACTGGCGGACGTCGACAGCTACGGCCACGGCCCGAAGCGCGGCGCCGTGTTGATCGAAGCCGGGCTCGGCGGTCCGGATGCCGTGCGCCAGTTGCTCGGCGAGCTTCCGGAAGGATTCCCGCGGCCGGTGCTGGTGCGGCTGCGCCTGGACGGCGGTCGTTACGATCGCCTGGTGCGGCAGATGGAACGCGCCGCCAAGCTTCCGGTGACGCTGGCCGAGTCCGGCCACGTCGCCGAAGCCGGCCACGTCTACTTCATGCCGCCCGAACTCGGTCTGGTCGAGCAGGCGGCGAAACTGGTGTTCAGCGATGCGGCCGCGCCGTCATCGCTGCTCGACGCGCTCCCGTCAAGCGACAGCGCCGTGCTGTTCCTGAGCGGCAGCGATCCGGCGCTGGTCGACGTGGCCATGAACAGCGGCTGGAGCGGCGCGCTGGTCGCCGGACAATCGCCGGACGGCTGCTACGACGCGATGGCCTCGACCGAAGTCATCGCGCGCGGCGGCGTGTCCGGCTCGCCGACGGAACTCGCCGAACAACTCGCTGCACGCTGGCCTTCCTGAGGCCGGCACTTTCCAGGATCACCGTGCCATGACCACCACCAATCAGCCGGATATTCGAGGCGTCCTCATCCAGATCGAAGGCGCACGCCTGCTGCTGCCCAACGCCACCATCGCCGAGGTGCTGTCGTTCGCCGATCCGGAGCCGGTCGCCGACGCGCCGGACTGGCTGCTCGGCCGCATCCGCTGGCGCGGCTGGCAGCTGCCGCTGATCGCGTTCGCGCGTATCGCCGGCCTGGCCGACGAACAAGGCGGCCTCGGCAGCAAGGTGATCGTGCTCAAGGCGCTCGGCGGCGATGCCAAGCTGCCGCATTTCGCGCTGCTGACGCAGGGCTTCCCGCGCCTGGTTACGGTCTCGCGCGACACGCTCTCGATCGACGACAGCACCAGCGATGCGCTGCCCAATGGCGTGCAGACGCGAGTGCTGCTCAATGAGGATGTCGCGCTCGTGCCCGACCTGGCCCAGATCGAACGCCTGATCGGCGAGGCGCTGGCGCAGGCTGCGTAGGCCCGCCAATTGGGAATCGTAGCTTCGTAACCCAGCCTACAAATCCCCGAAGCGCGACTGCAGCGCCGCGATCGCGGCCAAGCCCGCCGTCTCGGTGCGCAGGATCCGCGGCCCCAGGCGCAATCCCTCGAATCCTGCGACGCGCAAGGTCTCGCGATCACGCGGCGACCAGCCGCCTTCCGGGCCGATGGCGATCGCGATCGTGGCCGTGGCGGGCACCGCCATCGTCGCCAGCGAACGCTCGCCGGCCGGATCGAGCGTCAGCCGCAACGTGTCGTCGGGCACGCCGTTCGCCGCATCGGCGAGCGTTGCCGGCGGCGACAACGCAGGCACATGCGCGCGGCCGCTCTGCTCGCAGGCCGAGACGATCACGCTGCGCCAATGCGCGATGCGCTTTGCCAGACGCTCGGCATCGAGCTTCACTTCGCTGCGTTCGGCCTGGACCGGCACGATCGCGGCCACGCCCAGTTCCGTCGCTTTCTGCAGGATCAGGTCCATCTTCTCGCCGCGGGCGATGCCCTGCAGCAGCACGATGCGCAGCGGCGATTCGTTATCGGTTGCACGCTTCGAGATGACTTCCGCTTCCGCGCCACGCTTTCCCGCCGACAGCAGGCGTGCGCCGTAATCGTGGCCATCGCCGTTGAACAGCACGCAGTCGTCGCCGGGCTCCAGGCGCAGGACGCGCACCAGATGGATTGCCGACGATTCCGGAAGTACGCATCGTGTACCGACCGACAACGCGGCATCGACGTGGACGCGGGTCGTGCGCATCAGCGTGCGGAGTCCATCGTGGCAACGTCGATCGCGTGGCGCGTCGCCGCGGCCAGCAGGTCGAGTTGCGTGTCGTCGATGCAGTACGGTGGCATCCAGTACAGCACGTCGCCGAGCGGACGCAGCAGGACGCCGTGCTCGAGCGCGGCGCGATACGCGCGCAGGCCGACGCGCCGCGCCGGTTCGAACGGCGTGCGCTTGTCGCCATCCTGGGTCAGTTCGAACGCGACGATCATGCCGGCCTGGCGGACCTCGGCCACGTGCGCATGTCGAGCGAGCGGCTCGGCGAGCGTGGCCATCTTCCTCGCCGTCGCGCGGTTGCGCACGAGGACGTCGTCGCTGGCGAAGATGTCGAGCGAGGCCAGCGCCGCCGCGCAGGCCAGCGGATTGCCGGTGTAGCTATGCGAATGCAGGAAGGCGCGGTCGCGCGAGTCGTCTAGGAAGCCATCGTAGAGTTCCTGTGTCGCCAGCACCGCCGCCAACGGCAGGAACCCGCCGGTCAGGCCCTTCGACAGGCACAACAGGTCAGGCATGACGCCGGACTGCTCGCAGGCGAACAGGGTGCCGGTGCGGCCGAAACCGACCGCGATCTCGTCGGCGATCAGGAACACGCCATGGGTGTCGCACAACTCGCGCACGCGCTTGAGATAGACCGGGTCGTGCATGCGCATCCCGCCCGCGCATTGCACGCGTGGCTCGAGGATCAGGGCGCAGATCTCGCCGGGATGCTGGTCGAACAGGCGCGCCAGCGCATCGGCGGCATCCTCGGCGTAGCCGGCCGCGCTCTGGCCCGCGCGCGCGTGCCAGGCATCGGGCGACGGCGCGAACAGCGCCTCGGCCAGCAAGGGCGCGTACACGCGCCGATACAGCGGGATGTCGCCGACGGCGAGCGCGCCGATGGTTTCGCCGTGATAGCCGTTCTCGAGCGCCACGAACTTGCTGCGCCGCGATTCGCCACGATTGTGGAACCAGTGGAAGGCCATCTTCAGCGCGACTTCGACGCCGGCCGAGCCGTTGTCGGCGTAGAACACCTTGGACAGCGGCGCGCGACCGGACTGGCGCGGCGCCAACGCCAGCAGGCGTTCGGCAAGCTCGACCGCCGGCGCGTGCGAGCAGCCAGCGAGGATCACGTGCTCCAGCGTGCGCGCCTGCCGCGCGATGGCTTCGGCGATGCGCGGCTCGGCGTGGCCGAACAGGTTGGTCCACCAACTGCTGATCGCATCGAGATAGCGGCGACCGTCACGGCCGACCAGCCAGGCACCTTCGCCGCTTGCGATCGGCAGCAACGGCAACGTGTCCGGATGCTCGCGCATCTGCGTGCACGGATGCCACAGCACGGCAAGGTCGCGCGAACGCCAGCGGTCGGCGTCGGCTATCATCGTCAGGTCATGCAGACTGCTTTCCATCCTGACATTATCGCGCCTCGTCGAACGCGGCGGGAGCTTGCGCGACGACAGCCGGCGCGACGACAGCCGGCGCGGCGATGGCCGG
>JACMKK010000549.1 GCA_014380115.1 Luteimonas sp.
GGCTATCCGCGCCTCCAGGGCCGGTCGGGCGGCTGCGCGCGAGGCCAGGTCCAAGCCCTCCAGCGCGATGGTCAGGTCGTCGAGTGCCGCCCGAGCGTCGCCGAGCAGTCGCACGGCCTCGTAGTTGCGGCCAATCTCGCAAGGATCGATGTCGATGTGGATGTAGATTGCATCCGGTTTGGTGAGGCTCCAGCCCTCTGTGCCGTTTTCGTTGGTGCGGTTGCCGATCAGCAGGACGACATCGGCATCCGCGATCAGGTCGCGTGTGTAAAAGGCCGGCCCACTGCGCCCGGTGATGTTGGCGACCACGCCGAGCGACAGCGCAGCGGTCTCATCGATCGCGCCCTTGCCCATGTTGGTCGTCGCCACAGGCAGATGCGCCCTGTCCGAGAGACGGACAAGCGCTTGGACCGCGCCGGACACATGCACCCCACCGCCAGCGATCACAACCGGCGCGCGCGCCATCGCAATAAGCCCGGCCGCCTTGGCGACGGCTTGCGCGCAGGGGCGGGGGCGGTCGAGCGGGAAGCTGCCAAGATTCGCTGTGCGCGGCAGCTTGGCGGGGTGCGCCTCCAGGTCCAGGACGTTCTTCGGGAGGAGCAAGACCACAGGACCCGGCCGACCTCCGTTCGCCACCATCATCGCGAGATCGACATAGTCGTCGACTCGAGCCGGATCGTCGATGGTGCGGGTCCATTTCGAGACGCTGGCGAACAGAGCAAGGTGATCGAATTCCTGGAAGCCATTCCGGTCGCGGGCGTGGGTCGGCACATCCTGCACCAGTACAAGCATCGGGATCGACGCCTTGATCGCCTCAGCCATCGGCGCGACGGCCAGGGTGGCAGCGGGTCCGTTCTGTACGGCGATCACCGAAATCTTGTTGGTGATCCGCGAATAGCCGTCGGCCATGACGCCGCCAGCGTTCTCGGTCCGAAAGAGAATCTGGCGTATGCCGATGTCCTCGGCCGCGAGCATCAATGCACTGGGATTGCTCTGGCCGAAGATGATCTCGACGCCGTGCCGCGCGAGAGCCTTGGCGATGACGCCTGCTACCGTGTCGTTCATGAGGGACCTTTCGGAGTCTTTCAAGACAGAAGAAGTGGCGTGCGTCTGCGGTGGCCTGCTTTCCGACCTCACGCAGCGATGCGCAGGAAGTCGATGATGCGGGGGTTCACGAGCGAAGGCGCCTCGAGCGCGGGGCTGTGACCGACACGTTTAAGGCGCCACAACTGACAGTCAGGAATGCCGTCGAACAGCTCATCCGACCAGGACGGCGGGCGCGCCAAATCCTCGATGCCCGAAACGACCAGTGTCGGCGCACGCACCAGCGGCAGCAGATCGACTGCGCTCTCGCGCTCGACCACGCCGCGCGCCGCATGGACGAAGTTCGGCGGCAGTCTGCCGAGTTGCGCACGAACATCGGCAAGCATGGGCGCTTGCGCCGGATCAGCCAGCGTCGAGGCCCCGAACAGGACCCCCATGAAGAAGTCCGCGAGCCCTGGACCAAAGCCGTTGCGGCTGACCTCGTCGGCGGACGATGCGAAAGCCGCGCGCTGTTCCGGCGGCTCCGCGCGAGCGGAAGCGCCCATGAGCACCATTCGCTCGACACGGTCTGGGTGCCTTGCAGCGATACGCACGGCGACATCGGCGCCCATCGACTGGGCAACGATCGAGAAGCGCTTCACTTCAAGCCCGTCCAGCGTAAGGAGCACTCCTCTCACGCAATCGTCCACGGTGACGGTGTCGGTCGGTTCGTCCAAGCGCTCCGCTTGGCCCGGAAAGGTCGGAGTGATCACCGTGGCCCGCTCACCCACATCTTCCTTGAGCCGCGCGAACATGGCGGGCGACAGGAACAGCGAGTGGAGGCAGACGATCGTTCGCAGGCCTTCGACATGAATTTTCGACATTGCCATTCACTCCTTTTTGTAGAGGACCAAACCTTGCCAGTTCAATGGCGTCACTTCGCTACCAGCTTGACGGCTTGCGCGAGTCGTCGGAGGTTTATCGCGTCTTGCGACGGCGCTGCCCTTGTTGATCGTTACTCTCATGTTGTCTCCTCGTTTGATTGATGAGGTCACTGAAGGTGAACGCCCAGGACGGCCTGCGCCTGCCGCTCGAAAGGGATGTAGCGCTCACCGGCACTGAGGTAGAGGTCCAGGAGCCAGAGTCGGTCCGTTCCCCAGAACAATTCCGTTCCAACTGCGCAAGTCGGAGAACCGAAGACCCCGCGATCGATGGCCGACTTCGTTGCCGCGGCCAGAGCCTCCTTTGGGCCGGGGTCGCGAAGTGCATGGTCCACGGCTGCGGGCTCCATCCCCAGTTCGCCGGCGACGCCCCTCAGGACTTCTTCTTTGCCGATATCCAGCCCGCCTGCCCACTGAGCCCGCAGCAACGCCTTGGCGAACTCGCCACGTCGCTGCGTTGACACGGAATACAGCAGACGCGCTGCGGGCCGCGGGTCAGGCAGCGTGATCGGCGACACCAGCGGCTCCCCCATCATCTTCGCCACGCGAGCCACGTCCTTGAGGGTGTAGTCGCCTTTGAGTGGAGTTTCGAGCATGGGCCTGAGCCCCATCACCTTCACCACGGTCACCCCAAGCCGAAAAGCGTGCCACCGGACGGTGCGACCATGGCGTTGCGCCAGCTGCTCGATGCGTGTCGAGGCCAGGAAGGCGTAGGGCGAAATGAAGTCGAAGTAGAAGTCGATGGGATCCATCGCGTCAGCTCCTATCGAGGGCGACGAGTTCCCAGGTGAACTGGAAGTCGGCCAGGCGCGGTGCCAGTGCGTTTCGCAATTCGTCGATGTGCGCATCCGCTGCAGCGGCAATTGTCACGACGATGGTTCCACCCGGACCGTCGCGGGTCCCTACCCTCGCAATCGGCAAGCCCTCGGTTTGGCGCACCACGACCTTGCGCACGGCATCCTGGCGCAGCGCGGGCTTGAAGACCTTGCCGACACCTGTCAGCGGGAGCGCGTCAACCGCGTAAACACGTTTGGGCCGCGCAGGCCGCTCGGGCACACGACTCGCGATGTAGTCGGCCAGCGACTCCGGCGTGACGCTTGCACCGGGCCGCAGCACCACGTAGCACACCGGCAACTCACCGGCGTATTGATCCGGCTCACCCACCGCAGCCGCGCCGGCAACGTCGGGATGGCTCATGGCCGTCTCTTCGATGACCAGCGGATCGATGTTGTGGCCGCCACGGATGATCAGATCCTTGCTGCGCCCGAGCAAGGTGATCCGCCCGTCCGGATCCCTGGTTGCCAGATCTCCGGTGATGAGCCAGCCGTCTTCCGTCAGCACAGCCTGGTTGTGTCGCGGCTCCTTGTACCCTGGCATCACGGTGGCGCCTTGGACCACCAGCACACCAACGCCGCCATCGGACAGTCGCGACCCGACACCGCCACTTTTCAAGAGCTCGCGGATCTCGACGCGAACAAATGGCGCAGCGAATCCAACCGATCCCAGCACCCGTTCTCCACGCGCCGGCTCGACGCAGATCACAGCCGAGGCTTCGGTCATGCCATAGACCTCGTGGACCTTCACTCCAGAGGCCGCCTCGAACCTTTGGGCAACGGTACGCGGCACGAGCGCTCCGCCGGAAACGGTCAGACGCAGGCTCGAAATGTCGTGATCTCCCAAGGGAATCTCGGCAATCGATCCCAGTGCAGTTGCCACCGCACCGGCCACCGTGACCCCATACCTGTCGACGATCTGCCAATGGTTCGTCACCATGGCAGGATTGCGGAAGCCGGCCGCCGAGAGGTTGATGAGGTGCGCTCCCGCCATGTAGGTGCCCAGGGAAAGACAGATCGCCCCGGCAACGTGAAACATCGGGAAACCATTGACGCAGACATCCGCAGGCGTCAGTTCAGCGGCACAGGCATAGGCGTATGCAGCAGCCAACTCGTTCCTGTGGGTGTGTTGTACCAACTTGGGCGATCCGGTGGTGCCCCCGGTGTGGAAAATCGCAGCGATGTCGTTCGGCCCAGGCAGTAGTGCCGAGTCCAGTTGATCGGACGCAAGGCCCATGCACTCGCCGTACTGCACGATTCCTGGGCGCCGGTCCGGTGGCCCACCCACCTGGATGACGCATTCGAGCCTGTCCCCCATCAAGTCCCTGACGGCAAGAGCCTTTTCCCAAATCTGAGCTCCGGGCACTGGGCCGAGCGCGACCAGAACACGCGCCTCTGCCGCAATCAGCAACCCGGCAAGGTGCTCCGGCTCCAGCAGATGGTTCAGTGGCAGTGCCGTTGCGGCGGCTTGCGCGCCCCAGAACAGAAACTGTTGTTCGAACAGATTGGGAAGCAGCAAAGCCACCGTGACGCCACGGCGCGCGCCGTTGGACAGGAGCAGGTTGGCTGCACGCGCGATGTGGGCGCGAAGCTCCGTGTAATTGAAGTCACGCGGCACCTCATCCA
>JACMKK010000550.1 GCA_014380115.1 Luteimonas sp.
ACCGATACGATGACCGACACCATGGTCGGCCGCATCGGCAACCTCTCGGAAACCGGCATGCTGCTGATCGCAAGCGCGCCGCTGGTCGAAGACGCGCTGTACCAGTTCAGGTTCCTGTTGCCCGACGCTTCGGGCCTCGACTTGCCGGTCGAGGTCGGCATGCACCTGCTGTGGCTGGATCGCGCCAGCGCCCCCGGGCAGGCGTGGACCGGATTCCGCTTCATCGCCCTGACCGGGGAACAGGCCACGCGCATGCGTCAGTGGATCGACGCGCCGGGCAGCCAGTACGAGTGAGTGCTTTTTTGTGAAGCCGGCTTTTAGTGAAGCCGGCTTTTTTGTGAAGCCGGCTTTTTTGTGAGCCCGTTTTTGTGGACCCGGTCCCTGTGAAGCGAATTTTCTGAAGGCGGTTTGCCGACGCCGGCCTCACAAAACCGGCGCGGCGCACGCAGGCCGATTGCGTCAGAATGAGGCGATCCCCCACATCCTGGCGCCGACGATGTCCACCGATCCCGCCCTGTTGTACGGCGAACACCTCGCCATCCTGAACGCCCGCACGGAAAAAGCGCTCGCGCGCGGCGGCTTCGATCATCTGGTCGTGCCCAGCGGCACCCTGCACTACCAGGTGTTCGACGACCGCGACTATCCGTACGCGGTCAACCCGCATTTCAAGGCGTGGTTGCCACTGACGCGCAATCCTGGCAGCTGGCTAGTGGTGACGCCCGGTGCGAAACCGAAAGTCATCTACTACCAGCCGTTCGATTACTGGCACGTGGTGCCCGAAGCTCCGAACGGCTGGTGGGTCGGGCATTTCGACATCGTGATCATCCGCAAACCGGAGGAAGCGCTGCAGCACCTGCCCAGGGATCCCGCCCGTTGCGCGATCCTGGGTGAGCCGCCGAGCGCGCTCGGCAGTTTCGTCCCGAATAATCCGCAGACGGTCCTCGACTACCTGCACTACCACCGCGCGTTCAAGACGCCCTACGAGGTCACGATGATGCTCGCGGCCACGCGCAAGGGCGTGCCCGCGCATCGTGCCGCGGAGGCGGCGTTCCGCAGCGGCGCCAGCGAGTTCGACATCCACCTCGCCTACTGCGCCGCCGCGCGCCAGGACGCCGGCGAGTTGCCGTACAACAACATCGTCGCGCTCAACGAGCATGGCGCGGTGCTGCACTACACCGAACTCGGCCGCAGCGCGCCGCAGCCGGTACGCAGTTTCCTGATCGACGCCGGCGCCAGTGCCGCCGGTTACGCCTGCGATATCACCCGCACCTATGCAGCCGATGCGGGCAGCGAGTTCCAGGCACTGATCGACGCCGTCGATGCCGCGCAGCTGAAGATGTGCGACCAAGTCCGCGCCGGCTTCGACTACAAGCAACTGCATCTCGACGCGCACCTCGCGCTATCCGGAATCCTGCGCGACTTCGGCATCATCAAGGTGTCGCCTGAAGCCGCGCTGGCCTCCGGCGTGAGTTCGGCGTTCTTCCCGCACGGCATCGGCCACGGCATCGGCCTGCAGGTGCACGACGTTTCCGGTTTCGCCGAATCCGATCATGGCGGCACCATCGCCAAGCCCGAAGGCCATCCCTACCTGCGCCTGACGCGCGTGCTCGAACCGGGCATGGCGGTCACCATTGAACCCGGGGTCTATTTCATCGACATGCTGCTCGACGAGGTCAAGAAGAACGGTCAAGCCGACAGCGTCGACTGGGCGCGCGTGGACGCGTTCAAGCCCTATGGCGGCATCCGCATCGAGGACGACGTCGTCTGCACGGAGGGAGCTCCGCAGAACCTCACGCGCGAGGGCTTCGCCGAGGCCGCATGAGCCTGGCAGCCAGCGCATGGCAAGCCGACGGAAGGCTCCGCCCTGCCTGAGATTGAGCGGTGAGAACGCCTGTTGCCGCACCATGCGCGATCGGGTGTTGCGACCACATCCGAAGTCACGATTGATTTGCGCCTGGCTAGTTCAGCACGAGTAACGAACGATCAGCCCGCCGCCATCAGTGCCTCGATCTCGTCGGCGCTGCGCGCCAGCTGATCGGTCAGCACGCGGTGGCCGTCCTCGGTGACCAGCACGTCGTCCTCGATGCGGATCCCGATGCCGCGCCATTTCGCCGGCACCGACTTGTCGTCCGCCGAGACGTACAGGCCCGGTTCGATCGTGAACACCATGCCCGGCTCGAGCAGGCGCGAGTCGCCGTCGATGCGGTATTCGCCGACGTCGTGCACGTCCAGGCCGAGCCAGTGCCCGGTTTTGTGCCGGTAGAAGCGCTTGTAGCTGCCATCGGCGATGTTCTTGTCGAGCTTGCCCTTGAGCAGGCCGAGCGATAGCAGGCCGCCGGTCAGGACTTCGACGGCCGCCTGATGACCAGCCTCGTAGGCAACACCGGGCCGAGCCTGCTCCAGCGCGGCCGCCTGTGCCGCGCCGACAAGATCGTGCAGCGCGCGCTGCTCTTTCGTGAATCGGCCATTGACCGGGAACGTGCGGGTGATGTCCGCGGCATATCCGCGGTATTCCGCGCCGGCGTCGACCAGCACCAGGTCGCCGTCCTTCGCCTGGCCATTGTTCGCCACGTAGTGCAGCACGCAGCCGTTGGCGCCGGCGCCGACGATGCTGCCGTAAGCCGCGTGCGCGTCGTGGCTGCGGAAGACGCGTTCGATTTCGGCCTGCAACACGTATTCGCGCACGCCGGGTTTCGCCGCGCGCATCGCTGCGGCATGCGCGGCGACGCTGATGTCGGCGGCGCGCTGCATCAGCTTCAGTTCGTCCTTCGACTTGAACAGGCGCATTTCGTCGAGCAAGTGGCCCAGCTCGAGAAATTCGTGCGGCGGCTGCGCGCCCATGCGCATCTGCGCACGCACCCGGTTGAGCCAGCCGATCAGCTTGAGGTCGAAGTCGGTGTCGCGGCCGAAGTGGTAGTAGACGCGCGTGCGGCCTTCGAGCAGGCCGGGCAGGATCTCGTCGAGGTCCTCGATCGGATAGGCGTCGTCCATGCCGTAGGCGTCGACGGCGCCTTCCGTGCCGGCGCGAGGGCCGTCCCAGCCTTCACGTTCGGGATCGCGCTCGCGGCAGAACAGCAGGCTCTCACCATGCCTGCGCCCGGGCACGAGCACGAGCACGGCCTCGGGTTCGGCGAATCCGGTTAGATACCAGAGATCGGAATCCTGCCGATACGGATAGTGCGTATCGCGACTGCGAATGCGTTCGGGGGCGGCGGGCAGGATCAGGATCGCGTCGTCGCCAGCCATGCGCATGAGTTGCCTGCGGCGGCGGGCATAGCTTTGCGCGGAGATGCCGGTCGCGCTGGCCATCAGTTCAACCGGTTGCGATGGCGCGGCCCGAGCGCGCAGTCGCCGTGCAGCAACAGCGCGGCGACGCGAACGAACTCCTCGATCTCGACCAGCGCCTCCTCGTCCTCGTCGTCGCCGTCTTCCTGCGGGGTCGCCGCAGCCAGCCGGGCCAGGTCGGCGAGCGCTTCGCTGCCCTCCTCGGACAGGGGCGGCTGGTTGCCGGCGGCCAGGCCGAATCCGCCCAGGAACCCGCGGCACCAGTCGAACAACGCGGCACTGCGATCGAGCAACGAGGCGTCCTCGTCCTCCACCAGCAGTTCGAAGGCGAAGCTGCGGTCCTCGAGCTGGGCGGCACTGGCCTGGCGCAGGCGGTCGA
>JACMKK010000551.1 GCA_014380115.1 Luteimonas sp.
CATCGATATCGTCGTCATCGGCCACGACCGCGCAGGTGTTGACACCGCGTTGCGCGCGATCTCACTCAAGCTGCCGGACGAATCCGCAGTCGTGTCGTTGGCAACGTTTGTCGGGTCGTAGCTAACCCATCAAATCGTTAGCGCAGCCTTTGTGGTCCCGGTGATACTTTAGGCCGTAAACTCATAAGCTTGCAATCAGAGGCACAAGCAAATGACAAACGCCAAAACCCACGGACTCGGCACCACTATGGAGCGCAGACCGTGCTCGCCCTGCTTGTCGGTGGTACGGAACCGTTGTCCTGGGCGTGCCCCCAAGCTCGTGGAATGTGCTTTGGATGCTCGTCTTTCCAGCCCTCCTTGGCATCCCCCATCAATGGCCGCGCAACTATTCGCCTGAGCGTGCTGCCATCGCCGCGCCCTTGGAGAATGTGTCGTGGTCGCGGCGCCGCGTGCGGTCCACACTTAAATCGGTGCCGGCCGCCGCCGCATCAGCGCTGTGGACTTTGCCTTGCAACTGGTTGCCCGGTTGAGCGCGTGATTTCCTGGTCAGTCATCCAGCTTGTCAGTATCGAGAAATACTCGAGCGCTTCGGGCCGAACTTGCTCCGTCTGGGCAGGGTTCATTTGCGCCTGCGGGGTCATCGAGGTCGTCATATGGTGGTCCGCACCCGCGATCACGCGCACAGTGAGGCCTGGATGCGGCCGGGAGTTGACCCGGGCGACCGAAGTCGACACCGGCACCACCGGATCGTTGGCGCCAAACAAGATCAACGCCGGCGCCTCGACTTGGTCGAGCACGGGCAGCGGATCGTACTCGATCTCCCTGCGCCAGCGCGAGGTCGCTCGGTCGCTCACGGTCTTACCCATATAGGTTTGATCAAACCACGGCTTGGTCGCGGCCGCGTCCACAAGCGCCTGTGCCGCTGCACGATTACCGGTTCCACGCATGTAGTCGTCGACCGCT
This sequence comes from Luteimonas sp., assembly GCA_014380115.1. Taxonomy (GTDB): domain Bacteria; phylum Pseudomonadota; class Gammaproteobacteria; order Xanthomonadales; family Xanthomonadaceae; genus Luteimonas. Next base: position 964 of record JACMKK010000551.1, read on the forward strand.
CTGCGCGTCGCGCGCATCTGGTTGATCTCGGTTTCGGGATAGCCGTTAATCCGCATATAGCTCTCAGACCTGAACATCATCTGCACATCAGGGGATACGAGCGGGGCGGCGATCGAAACGACGAAGCGTACGTCGGAACTGCGCGTAGCCGCGAGCAGCGACAGCCACCCGCCCTGGCTCAGTCCCCAGATGCCGACCCGCGCCGGATCTATCCGCGCATCGGCTCTGAGCATACGCACCGCAGCAATCGCGTCGTCAGCAAGCATCGCGTAGTCGCTGTCGCTGAGTTTCCCGCCCGACTGCCCGCTGCCCCGCCGGTCATAGGTCAGCACCGCGATACCGAGCGGCGGCAGCATCTCGATCAGGTGCCTGTAAAGCGGTGCGTCGCGCAGCGGCTTTGAAGCGGTGTGGGTGACCACCACAGCGCCCAAGGCCTGTCCCCCGTCGGGCAGATACAGCGTTCCGCTTAGCGCTACATCGCCGTTGCGAAAGGTCCTGCTCTCGGACACGATCCTCGTAGTTGGTGCAGCGCTCCAGGGCAGCGACGCCGTCTCTTGCGCTGTGGCCGGTGCGTACGCGGTGATCACCAGCAGTATCGCGATACTCCGTAGGACGGCGCTGATATTGCCAAACAGGCTCTTACCGGGCCGGCTCCGCCTGCTTCTCTGATCTAGCTCTCGCGCGATCTTGCAGGCGGTCAGGAAAACGCGGGCTAACGTTTCCGAGCGAACGGCCTGGGCGCGGAGGCGGCGACGGGGCATGGGGGTCTCCAGAGGCCTGTGACTTGGGCTGGTGTGTCCGTGAAACGGTCGGGGGGCGATGGTGCCCTCGCGACAACGAAGGATTTTCACATCAGGGAATAGGCTGCTAGAAATATAGAACCGTCGCGGTCTTCGGGCAAACTCAATCCAGTTGTCGCGCAGCTCATCACGGCGTTCGCGCTGCGTGCGGCTTCCGTGGTCGGAACGATGGTCGTCGGCAATGCCATGGTTGGCATGTAGCTAAGCGATACTCGGTTCATGAGTTCACGACCTAGTTGGATCGGAAGCTGAGTTGCAGCTTCGCGATCGGACAGACCCAGAGTCAGACATTCCCGCCGATATTACCGATCGCCGAACCCGGACGTTCGTTCAGGCCACGCTAGGCTCAGGACCTATTAAAGTGCTTGCGGAGACCACGTTGGGTTGATTCAGTGTTGGCGCTGAAGGAGGCGTCGCATGAGTGATCTGATCTGGTTATCGGCGGCGCAGATGCGTCGGATCGAGCCGCATTTTCCGCTGTCACACGGAGTGCCGAGGGTCGACGATCGTCGGGTGATCAGCGGGATCTTCTTTGTGATCAGGAACGGGCTGCGCTGGCGCGACGCGCCTGCGGACTACGGCCCGCACAAGACGATCTACAACCGCTTCATCCGCTGGAGCCGGCTCGGCGTGTTCAACCGGATCTTCGCGGCGCTGGCGGCGAAAGGCGGCAAGCCCGACCAGTTGATGATCGATGCGACGCATCTGAAGGCTCACCGCACCGCTGCCAGCCTGCTCAAAAAGGGGCTCTTCCCCGATGTATCGGACGCACCAAAGGCGGCTTGAACTCAAAGCTGCACGCGGTCTGCGACGGCCAGGGCCGCCCGCTGGTCATGCTGCTTACCGAGGGGCAGACAAGCGACTACAAGGGCGCAGCGCTGATGCTCGACGCGCTGCCGAAGGCCAAGGCGATGCTCGGTGACCGGGGCTACGATGCAGACTGGTTCCGCACCGCCCTGATCGCCAAGGGCATCGCGCCGTGCATCCCGTCAAAAGCCAACCGCAAGATCCCGATCCCGCACGATCGGAGACTGTACCGCCAACGTCACCGCATCGAGAACATGTTCGGCAAACTCAAGGACTGGCGGCGCATTCACACCCGCTACGACCGCTGCGCACATACCTTCTTCTCAGCCATCGCCATCGCCGCTACCGTCATCTTCTGGCTGTGATCAATGAGTCCTGAGCCTAGTAAACATCTGCTGGCTCCAGCAAACCTAGCCACGCGACGAGACCGAGGATGCCGATGCCCAGTCCGGCCTCAATCGCTATACTGGTTCGCAACCGGATCAGAGCAGCGGTCGCATCGTGCTCGGATGCACCGGTCAGAGCTGGCACCATGCGAAATCGGTGAGTTGCTGCAAGTGCCAGCATAACAGCAAAAAGGCCAAGCTTGATGAGCAAAAGCTGACCATATGTCGACTTGCCGAGCGTCAGGACATCTGGTCCGACAATGAACCAGCCATTCACGACGCCGCTAAACACGAGCGAGCCGACAATTACGACGCCGGCTGCGGAAAACGTCGCAAGCACTCGATGTACTGCAGCGATCTGTTCC
>JACMKK010000090.1 GCA_014380115.1 Luteimonas sp.
GACCTGCGCATCCAGCGCCCGCAAGGCCGCGATCGCCGTCGCGGCGTTGCGCAATTGCGCCGGCGCGGCCAGGCGCGGTGGCGGCAGCAAGAGTTCGCAGCCGACCTCGTGCCAGCGCCAGGTGCCGGTCGCGGACCCGTCGTCAGCTGGCCCATCGACCTCGGCGGATCCGGTGATCGGCTCGAAGAAAAAATCGCAGCCGATGCGGATCGCCGACGCCCCGATCGCATACGCATGGCCGAGCACGCTCGATGGAGGATCATCCTCACCGAGCACCAGCGGCTTCCATGCGCGCGCGATGCCGACCTTCTCGGCGCCGATACGTTCGCGATCGTCGCCGAGGTAGTCCTGGTGGTCGAGGTCGACGGTGGTGATCACGGCGACGTCGGGATCGACGAGATTGGTCGCGTCGAGGCGGCCGCCGAGCCCGACTTCGAGGATGGCGAGGTCCAGTTCGCTGCGTTCGAACAGCCACAAGGCGGCGAGCGTGCCGTATTCGAAATAGGTCAGCGGGACGGCGTTTGCCCGCTCCGCTCGCACCCTCCCCCCAACCCCTCTTCCGCGAGCGGGAGAAGGGCTCAGACGAGCCGCTTCGACGGCCTCGAACGCCTCGACTAGGGCGGCATCGCCGGCGTCGATCCCATCGATCCGCACCCGCTCGTTGTAGGCCAGCAGATGCGGCGACGTGTACGCGCCGACCTTCCAGCCGGCCGCGCGTGCGATCGCCTCGATGAAGGCGACCGTCGAACCCTTGCCGTTGGTGCCGGCGACGGTGATCACGTGTCGCGCAGGTTTGCCGATTCCCATGCTTGCGGCGACTTCGCGCACGCGCTCCAGGCCCATCTCGATGGTCTTGGGATGCTGGCGTTCGATGTACGCCAGCCACTCCGGCAGCGTGTGCATCCCGGTCACAGCGCGCGATGCACGGCTTCGCCGAACAGCAGCGTGTGGTGCGCGCAGTCGTTGAGGCGTACGACTTCGAGGTGATCGACGTCCGCACCCTCGAGCAGGTTCAGCGTGGTCGGTGCCTGGCGGAACGTCCACAACCGGGCGAACGGAATGCCGAGCACGTGGCACAGCAGCACGCGGTTGACGGCGTCGTGGGCGACGACCAGCAAGGTGTCGTCGACGCCGAGGCCATCGCAGGCGCGCGCGAATGCAGGCCAGGCGCGGTCGAACACGTGCTGCAGCGATTCGCCTTCCGGCATCAATACGTCATGCGGCGTGTCGCGCCAGGCTTGCAGCCGCGCGGCGTCGCGCTCGCGGATTTCGCTCGCGAGCAGTCCTTCCCAGGTGCCGTGAGCGATCTCCATCAGACCGGGGTCGGTAACGAGCATCGCGGCGCGCTCCGTCCCGAGCGCAAGCTCCGCGGTACGCCGCGCACGCGACAACGGCGAGGCGACGGCGCGATCGATGCGCGTGTCGTGCAGGCGGCGGCCGAGGGCTTCGGCCTGCGCTTCGCCGACAGGGGACAACGGGATGTCTTCCTGGCCCTGGTAGCGGCCTTCGGCGTTCCACGGGGTTTCGCCGTGGCGGGCGAGCAGTATGCGCATGAGGTTTCAGTTCCCGGCTTCGTCGTCCGCGCGAAGGCGTGGACCCAGTGCATCCGAACACAACATCACAACGCCTCCAATGCCAGCACGCCCGGAATTCCGCGCAACGCCGCCAGCTGCGCTTCCGGCACGAAGCGGTCGACGGTGATCGCCGCGCGCGCCTCGCCGTCGCCCTTGGCGCCGAGCGAGAAGTTGACGATGTTCACGCCCGCCGCGCCCAGGTGCGAACCGACCAGGCCGATCATGCCGGGACGGTCTTCGTTGCGCATCAGCAGCAGGTGCGCGGAAGGATCGAAGTCGAGTTCGACGCCATCCAGGCGCACCACGCGCGGGCCGCGATGCAGAGTCGCCTCGACTTCGCGCGCATGGCCGGATTCGTCTTCGACGCGCAGCTTGAGCAGGCGGTCGAAACCGTCGCCGTCGCCGCCCACGGTTTCGGCGACCGCCAGTCCTCGAGCGGCGGCTTCGGCCAGCGCGTTCACGGGCGTCACCCGCGACGAGGCCTTGGCCATCAGCGACGACACCAGCAGTCGCGTCAGTGGACGCGGATCGAGCGCTTCGCTGCGTCCGGCGTAGGTGATGTGCAATCGCGTCGGCGCCGGGACCAGGCGCGCGGCGAGCTTGCCCAAGGCCGACATCAGCGGCATCCAGGGACCGACTTCGCGCGCGGCTTCCGCGGTGAGCGGCGGCAGGTTGACGCAGCCGGCGACCGCGCCGGTATCGATGAAATCGAGGATCTGCCTGGCGAGGATGGTGCTGACCGCCTGTTGCGCCTCGCTCGTGGAAGCGCCGAGATGCGGGGTGAGAATCAGCTTCGCGTTAGCGCGCAGCGGAGAGTCGGCCTGCAGAGGTTCGGTGGCGAAGGTGTCGAGCGCGGCGCCGGCCAGATGTCCTTCCTCGAGCAGTCGCAGCAGCGCGTCCTCGTCGACCAGGCCGCCGCGCGCGGCATTGATGACGTAGCTGCCGGGCTTCATCGAACGCAGGCGTTCTTCCGACAGCAGGTTGGTCGTTTCCTTGGTGCGCGGAATGTGCAGCGTGATGATGTCGGCCTTGGCCAGCAGCTCGTCGAGCGTCTTCAGCGGCACGCTGCCCTTGCCCGCGGCCGACGCCGGCAGGAATGGATCGTAGGCGGCCACATCCATGCCGATGCCCTGCGCCTTGCGCGCCACGGTGCTGCCGATGCGGCCGAGGCCGATCACGCCGAGCTTCTTGCCTTCCAGCTCGAAGCCGGTGAGCCCGGCCTTTGGCCATTCGCCGGCCTTCATGCCGGCATCGGCGCGCGGGATGTGGCGGGCAAGCGCGAACAGCAGCGAGATCGCGTGCTCGGCCGCGGCCAGCGTGTTGCCGTCCGGCGCGTTCATCACCGCGATGCCTTTCGCGGTGGCGGCTTCGACGTCGATCGTGTCGACGCCGGCCCCGGCGCGGCCGATGACCTTGAGTTGTTTGGCAGACTCGATGGCCTCGGCCGTGACCTGGGTGGCCGATCGCACCAGCAGGACATCGACATCGGCGATCGCCAGCGCCAGCACATGGGGGTCCTTGATCGGACCGGACACGGCCACTTCCCAGCCCGCTTCGCGGAACAGGGCCAGACCGTCTTCGTGGATACCGTCGCAAGCCAACACTTTCATCGCATGCTCCATGGGGAAGGGACACCCGCGGACTAGGCATGCAGCCGGCACTACGATGGGACAGGCCGCGCTGGGCGGCGATCACTCGGGTCGGGAGACGGGGCCGGCTGGCATGGGAATCCGCGACAGCCGCAGCCTAACATGGTTGCAAGCGCACATCGCAACGGGGCCGCCGCGGGTACGATCGCGGCGCGTGCCTGCCCGGCAGCCCATCCAGAGGAACAACGCAATGGCACAGCAAGCGAAAGGGGAATTCGATGTCAACCGCACGTCGGCGCCGGCACTCGACGGTGGCGACGGGACGGCGATCGGCCACAACCGTTTCGACAAGCGCTTCCACGGACCCCTCGACGCCACCAGCGTCGTGCAGATGCTGATGGTCGGCACCGAAGTGCCGGGCTCGGCCGCTTATGTCGCCATCGAACGCATCGCCGGTACGCTCGACGGACGCGGCGGCAGCTTTCATTTGCAGCACAACGGCACCATGGCGCGCGGCGCGGCTTCGCTGTCGGTCACGGTGGTGCCCGATTCCGGCACCGGCGCGTTGGCCGGGCTGTCCGGGCACATGGCGATCGATATCGTCGACGGCAAGCATTTTTATACGTTCGATTACGTGCTCGACGCTGTGGAGTAAATACGGCGTCTGCAGCCTGCGGCTTTCACCGCGCTGAAGCGCGGCTCCCAACAGCGAAGCTGGTCATGCTTTTGGCTTTCGGAAGGCGCCAAGGCGATCTGAAGGCACCCCTCCCCGGCCCTCCCCTGCCTTCGCAGGGGAGGGAGCAGTGCTCGGATCCCGACATTCGCCGGAACGACGCGCCAACGTTACTTGACCGACACGCCCAACTCCTTCAGCAACTGCGGCGCCGGATAGACCTCCTGCATGATCCAGCGCATGTAGCGCTGATCGACCGAGATCATCCTCGTCATCACCGGATCGAACACCCAGTTCGAACTCACCGATTCCCAGTTGCCGTCGAACGCCAGCCCGACCAGCTTGCCGCGTGCATCGAGCACGGGCGAACCGGAATTGCCGCCGGTGATGTCGAGGTCGGACAGGAAGTTCACCGGCACCGTGCGCAGGCGCTTGTCGGCAAGCCCGCCGTAGCGCTTCTTCGCGATCGCCTCGAGCAGCGGCTGCGGCGCATCGAACGGTTCGACGCCGGTCGCCTTGGCGGCGACTTCTTCGAGTTTCGTGAACGGCTGTTGCTGGCTGCCGTCGAGCTTGGTGTAAGACTTGACGTTGCCGAAGGTGATGCGCAGCGATGAGTTCGCATCCGGATAGATGAACTGGCCTTTGCTTTTCTTGTAGTCGGCGACAGCCTGCAGGTATAGCGGCCGCGCCGCGAGCGTTTCACCGGCACGGACTTTCTTTTCTTGTTCGATCCTGAGCAAGTCCGGCATCACCGCGACAGCGTAGCGGAGCGCGGGATCCTTGCTCTTCTCGAAGGCCTTGCCGTCGGCGGCGAACCATTTCATGCGCTCGTCGGTGTCGCCGAGCTTGCTCTTGCCCAGGCGTTCGACGGCGCGATCCACGGCCTTGGCGTCGTCGCCGTCCAGCCACTTGTCGATGGCCGCGACGTGCTGCGCGGCAGGCAGTTTGATGTATTCGTTCAACCAGAAGCGCTGCAGCTGCGCATCCATCGCCGGCACGTAACGGCGTTCCATCTGCTTGATGCCGCCCTCGATGGTCGGGTAGTCGCGTTGCTGGTAGCCCTGTTCGCGCTCGGCGTCGGGCTTGGCGCGCTCGATGGCGGTGCGGTACAGCGTCGTCGCCGAACCGATCACACCGGTGTTGCCGAGCTGTGCAAGGACCAGATCGCGCTCGCGCGTGGCGCGCGATTGCCTGCCGAGTGCGATCAGTTGGTCATGCGCGGCGATCGCCGGCTTACCTGCCTCGCCCTGCTGTGCGAGCCATACGAGCACGGCAGCTTCATCGGACTGCTTGATGGTCGCGGCGTCGGTGCGCTCGAAACCCGCGAGTTGGCTGTCGTAGTTCTTCAGCGCGTTTTGCCAGCCGCGCACGGTGCTGGCGTACTTGACCGCGATATCGGGATCCCTGGCGCCTTCGGCCGCGACCAGCGCGACGAGCTGCTTGTAGTCTTCCGCGATCGTCGGATAAGCCCAGGTCGCCGTGTTGTCGAATTCCTCCGCCAGCGCGTAACGACTGGTGGATCCCGGATAACCGGCGACCATGACGAAGTCGCCCGCGCCGAGCGGCTTGTCGGCGAACTTCAGCCAGTGCTTCGGTTGGTAGGGCACATTGTCGGCTGCGTATGCGGCAGGCCTTCCGTCCTTGCCGACGTAGGCGCGATAGAAGGAAAAATCGCCGGTGTGGCGCGGCCACATCCAGTTGTCGATCTCGCCGCCGTAGTTGCCGATGCTGCCGGGCGGCGCGTAGACCAGGCGCACGTCCCTGATCTCGAGGTTCTTGAACAGGCGATAGGTGTTGCCGCCGGCGAAGCTGTAGAGCCGGCAGCGATAACCGACGCCGGTCTCGCAGGTCGCGACGAGCTGCTTCTCGATGGTTTCCAGTGCGCGCGTGCGGCCGAGTGCATCGGGTGCCGCGGCGATCGCGGCCTTGACGCGGTCGCTGACGTCCACGATCGAATCGAGCGCGTAGATGCGCGCGTTCGGCCCGGCACTGAGTTCCGCTGCAGGCGTGGCCGCGTTGAGACCGTCGCGCATCAGGTTTTTCTCTGGCGTCGAATTCAGCTGGATCGCGCCATAGGCGCAGTGGTGGTTGGTGACGACCAGCCCCTGCGGCGAGACGAAGCTGGCGGTGCAGCCGCCGAGCGAGACGACCGCGCCCATCGGATCGCCGGTCAGGTCGGCTAGTTGTTTCGGATCGAGCTTCAGCCCCGCCTTCTTCAGCGGCACGGCGATTTCAGGCAACTGCTGCGGAACCCACATGCCTTCTGCCGCCTGCGCGGTCCCGATCGTTGCCATTACCGCAACCGCCGCGATGGCCGCGGCCAATGCCTTCATCCGCATGCACGGGTTCCTCGTAGGGAGTCGACCGGCGAGTCTAGCCGCCGGACCATGGCCCGACCCTGACCAGAATCAGGACTTGGACGCCCTGTCTGCTATTCAGCGGCCGCAGCGTGCCGCGCCAGCGGTCGCAGACACCCTGCGCACCATCACACGGCCCCCATCACAGGGCCCTGAACGGGCGATCGCGCGCAGCACAGTCTGCTACTCGGCGGGCAACCGCATCTCGCGCAGCAAATGCGGCGCCGGATAGACCTTGGCCAGCAGCCAGCGCAGGTAGCGCAGGTCGACGTGGATCGCACGCTTGTAGCGTGGATCGAACATCCAGCTGGCGCTGACCGCTTCCCAGTTGCTGTCGAAGTTCAGGCCGATCAGCTTGCCGCGCGCGTCGAGCACCGGCGAGCCGGAATTGCCGCCGGTGGTGTCGAGATTGGTGAGGAAGTCGACCGTCTGCGTCTTGAGCACCGGATCAGCGGTGCTGCCGAAGTCGGCCTTGGCGATCGCGTCGCGCAGTGCCTGCGGCGCCGCAAATGGTGCGACGCCGGTGTGCTTCTCGAGGATGCCCTGCACCGTCGTCAGCGGCGCATAGTGCACGCCATCGCGCGGCGACAGCGTGCTGACCTTGCCGTAGCTGACGCGCAGCGTGGAGTTGGCGTCCGGATACACCGCGCGCCCCTGCGATTTCCGATATGCGATCAGCGCGCGCATGTAGGCCGGACGCAGGCGCAGCAAGTCGCCGTCGCGCGCTTTCTCCGCGTTTTCCTGGCGCAGCACCGCCGGCAGCAGTTTCGCCGCCGCCTGCAGCAGCGGATCGGTCGACGCGGCCACTTCGTCGGACGACGCTGCGAACCAGCGCATCCGCTCCGCCTCGGTGCCGAGCCCGGTCGCTGCATACAAGGCATCCAATGCACGCGTGGCCTGTGCATCGTCCGATCCGAAAAGAGCATCCACCTCTGCAATGCGCTGGTCGTCCGCAAGCGCGCGATATCGATCCAGCAGGTAGCGCCACGAGGCCTTCTCGACCTCCGGGTCATACCGTCGCTGCACCTGCTTCAGCGCGCCTTCGATCAGTTTTTCATCACGCTGCTGGAAGCCGGCCTGGCGCTGCGCATCGGGCTTGCGCCGTTCCAGCGCCAGACGCTGCAGGTTGAGCGCCGAACTGAACAACAGCGGTCGCGCGCCCGTCAGCCACTGGTCGCGTTCGCGGGTGTTGCGCGCACCATCGAGTACGGCTTGCGCCGCGCTGACGTCGGTCAGGATCTCATCCGCATCAGGTTGTTTCGACAACCATGCGAGCATCGCCGACTCGTCCTCAGTCCGCCTGCGCACTGCATCGCTGCGGCGCAGTCCGTCGAGCTCGCCCTGTGCGCGCTTGAGCGTGTTCTTCAGGCCTGCGAGCGAAGCGGCGTAGAGCACCTTGCGTTCGGCATCGTCGCCGACGGCTTTCTCGATCGTTTCGATCAATCCACCGATCATCGCCACGCGCGACGGCAGTTGCCATTCGACCTGGTCCTTGAATTCGGACGCCATGCGGTGTCGGAATGTCACGCCCGGATAGCCCGCGAGCATCGCGAAGTCGCCCTCGCCGACCGGATCGGTCGATACCTGCAGGTGCGCGGGCGGCTGGTAGGGCACGTTGTCGGGCGCATAGGACGCCGGCTTGCCGTCCTTTCCGACATAGGCGCGCAGCAGCGTGAAATCGCCGCTATGGCGCGGCCACATGAAGTTGTCCACTTCGTCGCCGTAATTGCCGATCGCCTCGGGCGGCGCGTAGACGAGGCGGATGTCCTTCAGTTCGAGCTGGCGGACCAGATAGAAGTCGGTGCCGTAGTACATGTTGGCGACACTGCAACGACTGCCGGCATCGGCCTGCTCGCATTCGGCGACGACGGCCTTGGTCGCCGCATCCACGGCGTCGAAGTACGCGCGTCCGGTCTTGCCGCGCGCGGCGTCGAGGATGCGTTCGGTGATGCGGTCGAAGCCGGTCGTCACCAGAACGCGGTAATCGGGGTTGGCTGGCAGCTCTGCGGCACGATCGGCGGCGATGAAGCCGTTGCCGATCAGGTCGCGCTCCTTGCTGCTGTTGTACTGGATCACGCCGAAGGCGACGTGGTGGTTGGTTAGCACGAGTCCGTCCTTCGACACGAACGCGCCGGTCGCGCCGCCGACTTTCACCACCGCGCTCATCGGCGGCTTCGCCAACTCCGCCAAGTCGCTTGGATTGCCCTTGAACCCCGCCGCCTTCAGCGATTTGGCGATATCGGGCAACTGCGACGGCATCCACATGCCTTCGTCGGCGTGGGCGGCGCCGATGCACAGCGTCAGGGTCAGGGCGAGCGTGTTGCGCATGCGGCGGTCCTCGATGAGCGATGGCGACGATAGGGGGTCGGAGCGGGCGATGGTAGCGCGCGGGCCGAACGGAACCACTCGGACCACGGCGTATAATCGCCGCCTTGCTCGCCGACCCGCGGCCTTCCCAAGAGTGATGTTCCGATGAGCCAAGTGATGTCGTCTTCGCCAGGCATGTCGTTGCCGAAGAACATGAAGGCGCTGGTCAAGCGCGAAGCCGGCAAGGGCATCTGGATGGAGCAGGTGCCTGTGCCGACGCCCGGGCCGAACGAAGTCCTGATCAAGCTCGAGAAGACGGCGATCTGCGGCACCGACCTGCACATCTACCTGTGGGACGAGTGGAGCCAGCGCACGATCAAGCCCGGCCTGGTCATCGGCCATGAATTCGTCGGCCGCGTGGTCGAGCTTGGACCGGGCGTCAGCGGCTACAGCCTGGGCCAGCGCGTATCGGCGGAAGGGCACATCGTCTGCGGCCATTGCCGCAACTGCCGCGCCGGCAAGCAGCACCTGTGCCCGAACACGATCGGCATCGGCGTCACCCGCGACGGCGCGTTCGCTGAATACATCGTCATGCCCTCGAGCAACCTGTGGCCGATCCCGGACCAGATCCCGAGCGAGCTTGCTGCGTTCTTCGATCCCTACGGCAACGCCGCGCACTGCGCGCTGGAATTCGACGTCGTCGGCGAGGACGTGCTGATCACCGGCGCCGGCCCGATCGGCGTGATGGCCGCCGGCATCTGCAAGCACATCGGCGCGCGCAACGTGGTCGTCACCGATATCAACGACTATCGTCTGAAACTCGCCGCCGACATGGGCGCGACGCGCGTGGTCAATGTCACCAACACTTCGCTGAAGGACGTGATGTCGGACCTGCATATGGAAGGTTTCGACGTCGGCCTCGAGATGAGCGGCAATCCGCGCGCATTCAACGACATGCTCGATTGCATGTACCACGGCGGCAAGGTCGCGCTGCTCGGCCTGCTGCCGAAGGGCGCGGGCGTCGACTGGGACCGCATCATCTTCAAGGGCCTGACCATCCATGGCATCTACGGCCGGCGCATGTACGAGACCTGGTACAAGATGACGCAGCTCGTGCTGGGCGGCTTCCCGCTCGGTAAGGTACTGAGCCACCAGTTGCCGATCGATGATTTCCAGAAGGGTTTCGACCTCATGGAATCGGGCAAGTCCGGCAAGGTCGTCCTGAGCTGGAACTGATCGGTCACCACACTTCTGTCATCCCGAGCACGGTGAGGGATCTGCTGTCGTCCCGCGAATGAAAGCAGGCCCCTCACTGCGCTCGAGACGACGCGGCTACTACGAGGCAACGCAATGTCCCTGACCCAACGCTATGCCGACACCCTCGACGAGATCCGCGCGCAGGGCCTGTTCAAGTCCGAGCGCGTCATCACCGGGCCGCAGTCGGCCGAGATCACGCTCGAGGATGGACGCACGGTGCTGAACTTCTGCGCCAACAACTACCTGGGCCTGGCCGATCATCCCGACATCATCGCCGCCGCAAAGGAAGCGCTCGATACGCATGGCTTCGGCATGGCGTCTGTGCGTTTCATCTGCGGCACGCAGGACCTGCACAAGCAGTTGGAGAAGACCATCGCGGACTTCTTCGGCAAGGAGGACACCATCCTCTATGCCGCCTGCTTCGACGCCAATGGCGGCCTCTACGAGCCGCTGCTCGGCGAGGAAGACGCGATCATCAGCGATGCGCTCAACCACGCCTCGATCATTGACGGCGTGCGCCTGTGCAAGGCCAAGCGCTTCCGCTACGCGAACTGCGACATGGCCGACCTGGAAGCGCAACTGCAGGCAGCCGATGCCGCCGGCGCGCGAACCAAGCTGATCAGCACCGACGGCGTGTTCTCGATGGATGGCTTCATCGCCCCGCTCGACGAGATTACCGCGCTGGCAAGGAAATACGGCGCGCTGGTGCACATCGACGAATGCCACGCGACCGGCTTCCTCGGTGCGAACGGACGCGGTTCGGCCGAGGTCAAGGGCGTACTCGACCGCATCGACATCATCACCGGCACGCTCGGCAAGGCGATGGGCGGTGCGCTGGGCGGATTCACCACGGCCAAGCGCGAGGTGATCGAACTGCTACGGCAACGCTCGCGTCCGTACCTGTTTTCCAATTCTCTGCCGCCACACGTGGTGGCCGCCGGAATCAAGGCGTTCGACATGCTCGCCGCCGCCGGCGACCTGCGCGAGCGTTTGGCCGACAACACCGCGTATTTCCGCGAACGCATGACCGCCGCCGGCTTCGACATCAAGCCTGGCACGCATCCGATCAGCCCGGTGATGCTGTACGAAGCGCCGTTGGCGCAGAAGTTCGCATCGCGGCTGCTCGAGGAAGGCATCTACGCGATCGGCTTCTTCTTCCCCGTCGTGCCGCAAGGGCAGGCGCGCATTCGCACGCAGATGTCGGCGGCGCACACGCGCGAACACCTCGACCGAGCGATCGATGCGTTCATCCGCATCGGGCACGAGCTCGGCGTTCTTAAACGGTAGAAGCGGCCAACGCGGCGGCCTCGGCCAACGTCAACAGCCGCCATTGCCCTTTCGGCAATTCGCCCAGCAGCAGTGGTCCAATCGCCACGCGCACCAGCCGCAGCACGCGCAGATCGGATGCCGCGAGCAGCCGCCGGATCTGGCGGTTGCGACCTTCGTCGAGCACGATCTCCAGCCATGCGTGCTTGTCGCCGCTACGCAGGAGCGCGGCCGACTTCGCGCGCAGGCGCTCGCCTGCGTCGTCGACGCCGACCACCAGTGCCTGCATCGCATCGGCGTCTGGAATGGCGTCGACCTGCACGTGATACGTCTTGTCGGAACCCGATGCAGGCTCAGTGATGCGCGCAGCCCATTGCGGATCGTTGCTGAACAGAAGCAAGCCCTCGCTGGCCTTGTCCAGGCGTCCGACCGGTGCGATCCATCCCAAGCCAGCGCCATCGAAGCAACGGTAGACGGTGTCGCGCCCCTGCTCGTCTGCGGCGGTGGTCACCAGCCCGCGCGGCTTGTTGAGCATGAGGTGGATCGGCGCGACGGCGGCCACGGGAAGGCCATCGACGGAGAGCCCGGTGGCATCGACGGCAGTCGGATGCTCCGGGTCGCGGATGGTGCGGCCATCGATGCTGACGCGACCTGCGATCACCCAGCGTGCGGCTTCGGTCCGCGAGCAGATTCCGCGCTTGGACAGCACCCGCGCCAAACCGTGGCGCGGTGGGGAGCCTTGTGTGCGATGCGGCATGCGGCAAGGATGGCGTCTTGGCGCGACGCTTGTTCGGTCAACGCGGTCGAGCGGGGTGCGTGCCTAGGGCGTCGTCGGCTTTTCGTTCGCCTCGGGCGCCGGTGCCGGTGTCGCCGGTGCCGGTGCCGGCGTTATAGGTGCCGAAGTCGTTGTCGGTGGCAACAGGCCAGGCGGGGAGCCGACAGTGGTCGGCGCCGCGACGGGAGCGCCGGCACCGGACACGGCAGGAGCCACCGCGGGAGCGGCGACACCGGGCACGGCGGGAA
>JACMKK010000552.1 GCA_014380115.1 Luteimonas sp.
AGACGAGGCAGCCGTCGACGGCTAGCACCGCGGTGGGCAGCGCAAGGCCTCCTAACAGGACGGCAGTGGCTGCGAGCCGGGGCCACGATGAAGTAGGCTCTGCAACTGTCGCCTCCTCCAGCCCGATGGTTCTCGATACAGACATGCTCGACTCCTGCGTGTCGAGACAATGTAGAAGGCAACCATGACCTCTAGCTTGCTGGATTTCGGCGATTTTCCAGCAACGAAGTGGAGCTCTAGGCGTGAGAACAGCAGGTGTTGATGAGACGGTGTCTCCGCAGCAGATCGGTGTACGCGAGTTCACGGACTACGCGCTCATCGTGGATGCGCGCTCACCACGCGAGTACGCAGAAGACCATCTTCCGCTGGCCGTCAACTTGCCGGTCGTGAACGACGCGCAGTACGCTGAAGTCGGAACGCGCCACAAGTCCGACAAGCACGGGGCCTACTTGGTCGGCGTCGAGTATTCCCTTCGCAACATCGCAGACCAGATCAAGCCGCTGATCTCGAAGTACGGTCAGGACGACCGCTTCCTCGTCTATTGCTTTCGCGGTGGAAAACGCAGCCGGCTTTGGGCCGACAACTTGCGAACGATCGGGTTCCAGGTCGACGTGCTTGCAGGCGGTTGGAAGCGGTATCGGCAATGGGTTCGCGAGTCCTTGGAGACATTGCCTACGCAACTCAGGTACCGGGTATTGGCCGGTCCGACTGGGTGTGGCAAGACGCGGCTGCTCGCCGCCTTGTCAGATGCGGGAGAGCAAACGCTCGACCTCGAGGCACTCGCGGTTCACCGGGGCTCCTTGCTGGGTGAACTGCCGGGAGCGCCTCAGCCCAGCCAGAAGTCGTTCGACAGCGCTTTGCTGCAGAAACTGCGAGGTTTCGATCCCGATCGCCCGATTTGGATAGAAGCGGAGAGCAAGAAAATCGGCAATCTGCAGATTCCCGCGAGCCTGTTCGAGCACATGCATCGTTCCGAGGTAGTTCAGTTGTCTGCGCCGATGACAGAGCGGGTGCGGCTCTGGCGCGACGACTACCCGCACCTCGCAGCAGATCCTGTGGGGATGGTCGACAAGCTGATGCCACTGAAGCCACTCGTCGGCGGTGAGGTGCTGTCGACATGGCGGCGATTGGCGGAGCAAACGGCAGTGGACGCACTATTCGAGAGCGTCATGAGCAGTCACTACGACCCTTGCTATGAGCGATCTACTCGACGCAACTATCCTGGCACTCAGGCTCAACGAGCCTTGGTGCTGAAGGGGCTCGACTCGTCGTCGCTCAGAGAAGCGGCCCTTAGCCTTTTAGGCTAAGCGTAGGCAGGCACCGCGCCGCTGATGTGTTCACTGCGCCCTGTAGATGGCCACACAGGTGACACGCCGGCCGGCCGACGGCGCTGCTGCCGGCTGGGCTATCCAGAAGGCGCGGGCGGGGATCATGATTCGGCGCCACAGCGGCGGTATCAAGGCCGCGAACATCAGCAGCACGTAGCCGGCAGGAAGTCGGGGCGACATTCGCGAGAGGCCAACGCGGTAGTACGCCAGAGCAGGGGTCGCGTGATGAGATTGGTGCAGGCTCAGGTTCAATGTGATCCAACCCTGAAAGCGGCAGTCGTCTTCCCAGGCCCACTCCAGGCGTCGTGCGTCCGGAAGGCAATCCTCGCCGAGCCCCCAGTGCTGCATGTACGTCACCAACTGGATCGTGAACGCGACGAGAACGCCGAGAAGCCCGAAGACCGCGAGTCCGATCCACCCTCCCATTGCGCCGAACGCCATCCCGAGAGAAGCCGTCGTCACCAAGGACAAGCGCAAACCTCTGGCGGTTGGGGACCGTAGGTCGCCATGCCATGCGAGGCCTCGCGTGCCTACGGTTTCCACAACGATCCGACGCAGCCTGCGAGACGCAAACCGCCAAAGCGACTCCTCGTAGGCCGGCCACTCCGCCTCCGCCGTTCGGCCGGCGAGCCGATGGTGACGAAGGTGTTCGTAGCCGAGAAACGGATAACCCACGAGACCGCCGAGCATGTGTCCGAAGGCGCGGTCCATTGCCGTCGGACGATGAATCAGGTCGTGCGCGACGCATGTGCCGAACACGCACACCACCCATAGGCTCAACGTCCACTGGATCCCATCGAGCAACGTCAAGCCTTCACTTCGCCAGGAAAGCAAGAGCGCCGCGAACGCGAGCGCCAGCGCGGCGGCGTAAACGTAGGGTAGGCGATCCAACGCGAAACTTAGGCGCTCGCTCCACAAGGGAGGCCCTTCCGGCCGGTACCCGCCGA
>JACMKK010000091.1 GCA_014380115.1 Luteimonas sp.
ACCAGAATGATTCCGTGTGGCTGATGAATCAGCTTGTCGAAACCGGCGAGCGTGCCCTCGGCCATGCCGAGGTTGGTGAGCTCGAGCTTCGACAGATCTTTTTCGAGCAAACGCAGCACCACGCGTTCGCCATGACCGGTGGGCAGTGTCGACACGCGCACATCGACCGGGCGCCCGCCAACGCGCAGCGTGATGCGGCCATCCTGCGGCATGCGCTTCTCGGCAATGTCGAGCGCGGCCATGATCTTGATACGCGACACCAGTGCTGCGTGCAGCGCGCGCTTGGGCCGCACGATGTCGCGCAGTGTGCCGTCGACCCTGAAGCGCACCAGTGAATACGTTTCGAACGCTTCGATATGAATGTCGGAAGCGCCGTCGCGCGCAGCCTGCGTCAACAGGGCGTTGATCATGCGGATGATCGGCGCGTCGTCCTCGGTTTCGAGCAGATCTTCGACGTCCGGTACTTCCTGCATCATCCGCGTGATGTCGAATTCGCCTTCGATGTCGCCGACGATCTGCTGCGCCGATCCGCCCTGGTCGCCATACGTTTGCGAAATTGCAGCGACCAGCTTGCCGGGTTCGACCACGATCGGCTTCACCTTGCCCGGGAACACACGGATGACTTCGTTCAACGCGGCAAGCGGAGTGGCGTCGCTGATCCACACCTCGGCGTCGCGCTCGCTCTTCGGCACGAGCAGGATCGCGTTGTCGCGGGCGAAGGCGTAGGGGACGAGGCGGCTGGCGGATATCACAAGACGCCTCCAAAGCTGCCGCGCGGCCGGAACCTGCCACTGCGGTGCCCGCCGCAGCTCCGGTACGTGGGCGCTCCCAGTGCCGGCCTAAGGCCGCTCGCTACGCCTTTGGAATGTCTTGGCGTCACGGCGTCACGATGATCGGATCGAAGCCCATCGATTTCAATTTGGCGATCGCATCGGCCATCGTTTGCGTGGCAGAGTCGACTGTCACGCGCACTCGCACGACATCAGTACCTTGCTTGGTCCGAACGCTTTCCCAGTACGCATCCATGCCCGCAGAGCGCAACTGACGCTGCAGTTCGCGTCCGCGCGCGATGTCGTTGACGGCAGCGACTTGCAGCAGCGTTGAACCTGATTGCGTCGTCGCCGGACGCACGGCGGGTGGGGCGGTATCCGTTCTCGCCAGGATCGTCGGCGCCGAAGACGAGGGCGCTGATGCAGCTCCACTCATCGCCGATGCCGGCGGCGCAGCGGCGGGCGGGGGAGTCGCGGGCGCGGGCATCGGTTCCGGGGCCTGCGTCGGCACGGGTGGAGCTATTACCGGTGGTGGAGCGGGCGTCGGCGCCGGTACGGGCTCGGTGCGGCTCGCGACACTGGCGATGGGCGCAGTGACCGTGGGCGCATTGGTTATCGGCGCAGTGGTGATGGGCGCCGGATCAGGGGTGCGTACCACCACGGGCGGAGGTGGGGCCGCAATGGGCTCCGGCCGACTCGGAGCCGGTGTCGGCGCCGTCGCTATCGGCACGGGCGGCGCATAGGCAGCCGGGGGCGCAGACGATGGCGTGGTCGAAGACGTTGCCGCAACGGTGGGTGCCGGTGCGCTCGAGCTTGGCGCCGGCGGTGGCGTTGGTTGCGGAACGACTGGCGCAGGCATGACCGGTGCCGGCGTGGCAGGCGGAACGTTGACGATCGGTGCCGGCTCCGCTCGCTCGGTGCGCGCACCAAGTCCGGCTTCGGGCGAGCGCGGCACTGGAGCTGGCTCGGCTCCAGGTGCAGGCGCTGGCGTACTCGGCGTCGGAGAAGCGCCACTTTCCTGCGCGCGTCGCATCGTCGGAGCCATCGGCGGCGTCGCAGGAAGCTCGGCCGACTTCATATCACGGAAGACGAAGGTCTCGGGCAACGCAGTGGCCGCAACCTGCCCGCGAATGTAGGTGTAGCGATCGAGCGCAAGATTAGATGAAGTGTTCTCATCCCGTATGACATACGGGCGGAGGAAGACCAGCAGGTTCGTCTTGCGCCGGCCGCGGTTTTCGTATCGAAACAACCCGCCCACCACCGGGATATCGCCTAGTACCGGGACCTGGCTCTTGCTGTTGTCGGTTCGATCCTCGATCAGGCCGCCCAGCACGACAATATTGCCGTCTTCAACCAGTACTGTGGATTCGAAGCTGCGCTTGTTGGTGATGATTCCACCCTGCGCCGCGGTCAACGTGTTCTGGATCGACGAAAGCTCTTGGTAGATCGCGAGACGCACCACGCCGCCTTCGGAGATCTGCGGTTTGACGCGCAGCTGCAGACCGATGTCCTTGCGCTCGAAGGTCTGGAACGGATTGGTCGCGGCGCCGCCGGTTTGCGTGAACGAGCCGGTGATCAGCGGAATGTTCTGGCCGACCAGGAACTTGGCCTCTTCGTTGTCGAGCGTCTGAATGGTCGGGGTTGAAAGAATGTTCGCGTCGGCGTTGGTCTGCAGCGCACGGGCCAGGAACGCCAGATTCAGGACTTCGCCGACACCGGGGATGTTGACGCGGCCGCGCAGCAGACCGAGGTTCAGGCCCTGGCCCAGTGCACCGATGTTCTGAGCGGCGTTGATGATGTTGTTCCCGCCGACACCAAAGTTAGTGCCACCGATCACGCTGGTGCCTGAGTTGTCGATCCCACCCAGCGCCTGCCATTGAATTCCGAACTCGGCCGCCTTGTCCGCTGTGACCTCGACGATCAACGACTCGATCACAACCTGGGCGCGACGCGTATCAAGACGGTCGACGATGGAGCGAATGTTTCGATAAAGCGGCTCAGGTGCAGTGATGATCAGCGAGTTGGTCGCCGGATCAGCCTGAATCATTCCGGCCAGTCCACCGCTCGCGCCGCCACCGCCGCCACTGCCACTGGCAATCGCACCGATACCCGGCGCGGTACCGGATTGGGTTCCTTGCGTCAGTCCTGGTTGTCCGCCGGAACTACCGGGTGACATCGAAGAAGTCGACGGCGACAGGCTGCTGCC
>JACMKK010000553.1 GCA_014380115.1 Luteimonas sp.
CCCGGCAGTAGTTGGCTGGCGCTGGCCCTGGGGCAGGCGGAAGCGCGCGCCGGCCGGCACGCCGCGGCCGATGCACGCTTCGAGGCCCTGATCGACCGCATGCCCAACAATCGTGCGGTCGCCCTCACCTACGCCCAGGTCCTCGGCGAGCGCAACAACCGCGCCGCGGGCGTTCGCGCCGTGGCGGTGCTGCGGCCGTTGCTCGGTTCGGCCGCGGACGACCCCCTGTTCCAGACCTCGTTCGCCCGCGCCAGCGAAATTGCCGGCGATCCCGTCCGCGCCGGCGAGGCCTATGCCGAGGCCGCCTACCTCAACGGCCGCCCGGAGCAGGCCTTGGTCCAGCTCAACACCTTGAAGAAGCGCCCCGACCTCGACTATTACGCCCGCACCCGCATCGACGCCCGCATCGCGGCCATCACGCCGAAGGTCCTGGAGTTGCGGCGGCAGGGCATCCGCGACGAGGATCTGCGACGCCGCTGACACGTCGCTGTCATCTGGGATGGCGGGGCCCCGGGCCTGTTCAGCCGCCCCTGCCGCCATTGTCATTGACTGGTCACAAAACCGTCGTCTACTTGCGGGGCACCATTGACGGTGCGACGGTACCCGCGTGCAGGACGGACCATGCAGAAACGTATCCTGATCGTCGACGACGAACCCGCCATCCGCGAGATGGTCGCGTTCGCGCTGCGCAAGGGCGAATTCGATCCCGCCCATGCCGGCGATGCCCGCGAAGCGCAGGCCTCGATCGCCGACCGCGTCCCCGACCTGATCCTGCTCGACTGGATGCTGCCCGGCACCAGCGGCCTGGAACTGGCGCGCCGTTGGCGCCGTGACGCCCTGACCCGCGAGGTGCCGATCATCATGCTGACCGCGCGCGGCGAGGAGAACGACCGCGTCGGCGGGCTCGAGGCCGGTGTCGACGACTACGTCGTGAAACCCTTCTCGGCGCGCGAGCTGCTCGCACGCATCCGCGCGGTCATGCGCCGCTCACGCGAGGACGACGAGGACGGCAGCGTCTCGGTCGGCGCGCTGCGCATCGACGGCGCCGCGCATCGCGTGTTCGCCGGCGCCGAGCCGGTGCCGATCGGCCCGACCGAGTACCGCTTGCTGCACTTCTTCATGACTCATCCCGAACGCGTCTACAGCCGTTCGCAGCTGCTCGACCACGTCTGGGGCGGCAGCGTCTACGTCGAGGAGCGCACGGTCGACGTGCATATCCGCCGACTGCGCAAGACGCTCGAACCGACCCAGCTCGACGGCATGGTGCAGACGGTGCGGGGATCGGGGTATCGGTTTTCCGCAGCGGTCTGAAAGCTCCCTCCCCTGCGACTGCAGGGGAGGGCTGGGGAGGGGTTGCGTGGTTTCAGGCAATCCTTCCGAAGAAGAACAGATGCTTTCGTCGAGCTTGCCGGATCCAACGGCACCCCCTCCCAACCTCCCCCTGCCTTCGCAGGGGGAGGAGCTAAAGCCCGCGCACGACGGACTGTCATTGCAGCTCTGCAACATGACAGCTTCCGCAATCAAACCCTCCACCGCCATGCCATTTCCGCACGAGCCCATCGACGTTTGAATACACTGATCGCCATGCCAGCCCGCGCCCGCTCCGCCTGGACCAAGACGCTCGGCCAGCTGCTGCTGATCCTGGCGCTCGCGGTCGTGGTCGGCCTGCTGGTCGGCCAACCGTGGCCCGTGCTCACCGCGGCTGCGCTCGGCGTGGTCGCCTGGCATTACTGGAAACTGCGCGGCGTGCTGCTGCGCCTGACCGCACGCCAGCGCCTCGACCCACCCACCGGCGATGGCATCTGGAACGAACTCGACCGCCTGCTGCATCGAGGCCAGCAGGAAATGCGCAGCCGCAAGCGGCGCCTGGTCGCCATGCTGCGCGCCTATCGCGCCGCTGCCGCCGCGCTGCCGGACGCGATCGTGGTGGTCGAGCGCAACAGCCAGCGCGTGCAGTGGTTCAACGAGGCCGCCACGCCGCTGCTCGGCCTGCGCTATCCGCGCGACATCGGCGCCGCGCTCGGCGAACGCCTGCAGCCGCTACCGATCTCGCGCTGGCTCGCCGCCGGTCGCAACGCCGAACCACTGATGGACACGCCCTCACCGGCGAACAGCGACCTGCGCCTGAGCCTGCGCCTGATCCCCTATTCCGATGAGCTTTGGATGCTGGTCGCGCGCGACGTCAGCAAGCTGATGCGGCTCGAACAGATGCGCCGCGACTTCGTCGCCAACGTCTCGCACGAACTGCGCACGCCGCTGACCGTCGTCCACGGCTACCTCGACATGCTCGATCCGGCGGACCAGCCCGAATGGGCACCGATGCTGGCCGAGATGCAGCGCCAGTCGCAGCGCATGACGCAGCTGGTCGAGGACCTGCTGACGCTGTCGCGGCTCGAGGCGCAGGACACCGTCGTCGACGAAAGCGTCGCCATGGCGCCGATGCTGGCCACGCTCAAGCGCGAGGCCGAAGCGCTGAGCCATCAGCGCCACACCATCGTCATCGAAGACCAGGCCGCGCTCGACCTGTGGGGCTCGACCAAAGAGCTGCACAGCGCTTTCTCGAACCTGGTCGGCAACGCGGTGCGCTACACGCCCGCCGGCGGCAGCATCACGATCGGCTTCCGGCGCGACGACGACGGCGGCGCGCTGTTGTCGGTGCGCGACAGCGGCTACGGCATTCCCGCCGCGCACCTGCCGCGCATCACCGAGCGCTTCTATCGCGTCTCGACCAGCCGCTCGCGCGAATCCGGCGGCACCGGCCTCGGCCTGTCGATCGTCAAGCACGTGCTGAACCTGCACCAGGCGCGGCTCGAGATCGAAAGCGAGGTCGGCCGCGGCAGTATGTTCTCCTGCCACTTCGGCGCCGAGCGCGTGCATCCGCGCGACCAGTCCCATGAGCAGGCGATGCCCCCTTCCTACGCAGTCGGCAAATGAACGCTCCCATCGACACCACGCCCGAGCTCGACCCGTTGCGCGATCCTGCGCTGTACTTCAACCGTGAACTGTCGCAACTGGACTTCAATTTCCGCGTGCTGGCGCAGGCACAGGACGCGTCGGTGCCGCTGCTCGAGCGCCTGCGCTATCTGTGCATCTCCTGCACCAACCTCGACGAGTTCTTCGAGATCCGCGCGGCCACCGTGCGCCATTCGCAGGATTTCGGTGTGCCGGTCGCCGCCGACGGACTGGCGCCGGCGACCGTGCTCAAGCGCATCCACGATCGTGCCGCGGACCTGGTCGAAGCGCAGTACGCCTGCTGGAACACGATGCTGCGCCCGGAACTGAATGCCGCTGGCGTACGCGTGCTCGGTCGAAACAGCTGGAACGCAAAGCAGACGCGCTGGCTGCGTGCCTACTTCCGCGACGAGATCATGCCGGTGCTGTCGCCGCTCGGCCTGGATCCGGCGCATCCGTTCCCGAAGATCCTCAACAAGTCGCTCAACATCGTGGTGGTGCTGAAGGGCAAGGACGCGTTCGGGCGCGCCGGCCACCTCGCCATCGTGCGCGCACCGCGCTCGCTGCCGCGCATCATCCAGCTGCCGGAGAAGATTTCCGGCGGCGAGCACGACTTCGTGTTCCTGTCCTCGGTGCTGTCGTCGTTCGTCGACGAGCTGTTCCCGGGCATGGAGGTCAAGGGGGCGTACCAGTTCCGCGTCACACGCAATTCCGAGCTGATCGTCGACGAGGAGGAAGTCGAGAACCTCGCGCTGGCCCTGCGCGACGAACTCATCGGCCGCGGCTACCTGCGCGCGATGCGGCTGGAGATCGCCGCCGATTGCCCGAAGCCGATCGTGCGTACGCTGCTGCAGAACTTCGACCTGCCCGAGAACGCGGTATATCGCATCGACGGCCCGGTCAACCTCAACCGCGTGATCCAGGTCTACGACCTGGTGCAGCGGCCCGATCTCAAGTTCCCTCCGTTCCAGCCGCGCGTGATGCGCGACAGCGATGCGCTGTTCCAGCGCGTGGCCGAGGGCGACGTGCTGATGCACCACCCGTTCGACTCGTTCGCGCCGGTGCTGGAGCTGATCAAGCAGGCCGCCGAAGATCCCAACGTGCTGGCGATCAAGCAGACGCTGTACCGCACCGGCAAGGATTCGGCGATCGTCGAGCACCTCGTGCAGGCCGCCCGCAACGGCAAGGACGTGACGGTGGTGGTCGAATTGCGCGCGCGCTTCGACGAGGAAGCCAACCTCGGCCTCGCCGATCGCCTGCAGGAGGCCGGCGTGCAGGTCGTGTACGGAGTGGTCGGCTTCAAGACCCACGCCAAGATGCTGCTGGTGGTGCGGCGCGAAGGCCGCAAGCTGCGCCGCTACGTGCACCTGGGCACCGGCAATTATCACAGCGGCACCGCACGCGCCTACACCGACATCAGCCTGATCACCGCCGATCCCGACATCGGCAGCGACGTGCACCAGATCTTCACCCAGATCTCAGGCCTGGCGCCTGTGATCAAGCTCAAGCGCATGCTGCAATCGCCGTTCACGCTGCACAGCGGCGTTCTCAAGCGTATCGAGCGTGAAACCAAGCATGCGAAGGCCGGCAAGCACGCGCGCATCATCGCCAAGATGAACGCGCTCAACGAGCCGCAGGTGATCCGCGCCCTGTACGAGGCCTCGCAGGCCGGCGTGCAGATCGACCTGATCGTGCGCGGTGCCTGCACCTTGCGTCCCGGCGTACCTGGCGTATCGGACAATATCCGCGTGCGTTCCATCGTCGGCCGCTTCCTCGAACACAGCCGCGTGTACTGGTTCGGCAACGACGGCACGCCCGACCTGTTCTGCGCCAGCGCCGACTGGCTGGAGCGCAACCTGTTGCGGCGCGTCGAAACCGGCTTCCCGATCCTCGATCCGGAGCTGGCCGCACGCGTCCAGAAGGAAGCGCTCGAGGACTACCTCGCCGACAACCTCAACGCCTGGGAACTGCAGCCGGACGGCAGCTACCGCAAGCTCGAGCCGGGCGACTCGGCACCGTTTTCCGCCCAGGCCTCGTTGCTGGCTAACATCTGCGGATGAGGAATGCCGCGCTCCGCGTCCAGGCGATCGCCCAGCCGATCAAAGACGGCGACCTGCTGGCCGCAATCGACCTGGGTTCGAACAGCTTCCACATGGTGGTCGCGCGGTTCACTCTTGGCCAGTTGCGCATCATCGATCGCCTGCGCGAGACCGTGCGCCTGGCCGAAGGGCTCGACGGCAAGGGTGGACTGACGCCGGCGGTACGACAACGCGCGCTCGAATGCCTGGCGCGTTTCGGCCAGCGCATCCGCGACATTCCGCCGCAGCGCGTGCGCGCGGTCGCCACCAACACCGTGCGCGCGCTGTCCGAGCCGCAGGCCTTTCTGGTGCCGGCGGAAACCGCATTGGGGCATGCCATCGAAGTGGTGTCGGGACGAGAGGAAGCGCGCCTGGTGTACCTCGGCGTCGCCCATGCGCAGCCGCCGAAACCCGAACAGCTGCGGCTCGTGATCGACATCGGCGGCGGCTCCACCGAATGCATCATCGGCAGCGGCTTCGAGGCGATCGAGCGCGAGAGCCTGCAGGTCGGCTGCGTCGCCAGCACGCGCCGTTTCTTCGGCAACGGCAAGCTGTCGAAAAAGAAGTGGAAGGAGGCATTGACCGAAGTCAGCGCCGAATTCCAGCAATTCGCCGGCCCCTATCGTTCATTGGGCTGGAACGAAGCGCTCGGTTCGTCGGGTACCAACAAGGCGATCGGCGATATCTGCGCGGCGATGAAGCTGACCAAGGGCGCGGTGACCGCCGAGGCGCTGCCGATCGTGCGCGATCGCCTGTTGCAGGCCGAGCGCATCGAGGACATCGACCTGCCGAGCCTGTCGAACGACCGCAAGCCGATCATCGCCGGCGGCATCCTGGTGCTCGAGGCGGCGTTCGAGGCGCTCGGACTCACCCGCATGGCGGTCAGCAAGGCGGCGCTGCGCGAAGGCGTGCTGTACGACATGATCGGCCGCGGCGGCGCCGACGATCCGCGCGAGGCGTCCATCACTGCGCTGATGCAGCGCTATGGCGTGGACGTCGCGCAGGCCGCGCGCGTGCAGGAAACGGCACTCGACATGTTCGACCAGGTAGCGGATGCGTGGGACTTGAACGCGGACGACCGCCTGATGCTCGGCTGGGCCGCGCGCGTGCACGAAATCGGCCTGGCCATCGCGCACAGCCAGTACCACGTGCATGGCGCCTACGTGCTGGAGAATTCCGACATCGCCGGCTTTTCGCGACAGGAGCAGCAGTTTCTTGCCGCGATGGTGCGCACGCACCGCCGCAGCGTGCCGAAGACCGCCTTCGATGCCCTGCCCGACCGACTGCTCGCCAGCGTCCGGCGCCTGAGCGTGCTGCTGCGGCTATCGGTGCTGCTGCATCGTGCGCACGATGTCGAGGCGATACCACGCCTCGAACTGCACGCCGATGACATCGACCTCGGCCTGCGCCTGTCGAAACGCTGGCTCGATGCACGACCGCTGTTGAGAGCCGACCTGGCCAGCGAGCCGATGGATATCGCCGGGCTCGGCGTCGCGGTCGCGCTGATCAACGACTGATTGCGGCCGTTTCGCCGTCTGGAACCGCACTGGACCTGTCTGGATTCCACCTTGTCACGCCCGCGTCATCGCGCTGACACGTCCGATTCACCCCGCTCGCGCAGCATCCGCAAAACCGGATGCCATCTATGCGCTACACGATCGTCACCGAGACGTATCCGCCGGAGGTCAACGGCGTCGCCTTGACCGTGCAGGGGTTGGAACGCGGCCTGCGTGCGCGCGGCAACGATGTCGACGTGGTGCGTCCGCGGCAGCTGGCCGACGCGTCGAATGCATCGGGCAACGCGAACGAAACATTGGTGCGCAGCCTGCCGCTGCCGCGCTATCCCGACCTGCGCATCGGCCTGCCGGCGACGCACAGGTTGCGCAAGGCCTGGACGGAACAACGACCCGACGCCATCTACGTCGCCACCGAAGGTCCGCTCGGCTGGTCCGCGCTGCGCACGGCGCGGCGGCTGAACATCCCCGCCGCTACCGGGTTCCACACGCGCTTCGAC
>JACMKK010000554.1 GCA_014380115.1 Luteimonas sp.
CGCGCAGGGCGCCGCGCTTGAGCGCAGCGAGCGCGTCGCCAGCGGCGAGGGCGCGCCCGGCGGCGGCGATCAGGGAGTCCATTGCGACAGGCTACTGCGGCGGGCAGTCGCGTGCAGCCACGTAGGATGGGTTGAGCCTAGCGATACCCATCAACACCTCACGAGTTCGCGGATGCCCGATAACCACTGTCCGCACTTCAGACCTCATCTGACTGCCGATAAAGGCCGCTGATGGGTATCGCTGTGCTCAACCCATCCTACGGACTACAAATGCAACGAACTCGGGTAAGGTACCGCCCCAGTCTAGGGGTGGTGCGGAAGCAGGGGGCAAACATGACAAGGACACTGTGGCAGGTCGCCTGCTTTGCGGTCGCATGGCTGTGCCTGTGCGCGGCGCAGGCGCGCGAACCGGTCGACCTGGACACGTTCCTGCGCGACGACACCTTCGAGACGCTGAAGATCTCGCCGGACGGCAAGCATTACGCGGCCACCGTGCAGGCCGAGGACCGCATGCAGCTGCTCGTGCTCGAGCGCGATGGCGGCAAGATCGTGACTACTGCAGCCGGCCGCAAGCACTCGGCGATCGCCGATTTCTGGTGGGTCGGCGACGATCGCATCGTGCTGTCGACCGGCGAGACCGAAGGCAGCCGCGACGAGGCCTGGCTGACCGGCGAACTCTATGGTTTCAAGATCGGCGATACGCGATCGAAGATGCTGTTCGGCGACACCGCTGCGCACGGTCGGGCGATGCGAATCGGCGAGAGCCGGTACCGGCAGATGGCCTCGCTCATCGATACGCTGCCCGATGATCCGGAGCACGTGTTGATTCGCACGTGGTCGGCGCAGGAGACGCCGGTCACGCGCGTGTTCCGGATGGACGTCCAGACCGGCGGGCTTAAGACCGTTGCCGAGGCACCGCTGCGCCGCTCCAGTTTTACCATCGACGGCAAGGGCGTCGTCCGCTTCGCCCACGGCGCCGACGACCACAACGTGCGCAAGCTCTATTACCGCGCCAGCAACGCGGACGACTGGTCGCTGGTCAATGACGAGGCTGTCAGCGGCCGCCTCATGACGCCGCTCGGCTTCTCAGCCGATGGTGGGATCGCCTATCTCGAGGTCACGCAGCCGGCGGGTCCGAATACCATCGAGGCCTGGGACCCGCAGACCCGCGAGCGCCAGCTGGTGTTGCGCGATCCCGTTGTCGACCCGCTGAACATCCTCTACGACAACGATGGACGCACGCCCATCGGCGCGCGCTACATGTCCGGCGGCATGCAGCTGCGTTTCTTCGACGAGAATGCGCCGATCGCACGCGTCTACCGTGCGCTGGAGAAGGCGGCCCGGGGCTCGGCGGTGTCGATCAGCTCGTTCACCAGCGACAACCGCCACGCCATGGTGCGGGTCTGGAGCGATCGCGATCCCGGAGCGTATCTCCTCGCGGACTTCGCCAACCCCGGCCTGTCGCCCGTGTTCACCCGAATGGCCTGGCTCAAGCGCGCGCAAATCGCGCCCACTCGCGCGGTCGATCTCGCCGCGCGCGACGGCGTGGCGCTGCATGGTTACCTCACCACGCCGACAGGTGCCGGGTCGGCGCGCCTGCCGACCGTGGTGATGCCGCATGGCGGACCGTTCGGCGTGTTCGACCGCTGGGATTTCGATGACGAAACGCAACTGCTCGCGGCCGCCGGTTATGCCGTATTGCGAGTCAACTTCCGAGGCTCGGGCAACTATGGCCAAAAGTTCGAGCACAGTGGCGCCCGCGAGTGGGGCGGGACCATGCAGGACGATGTCACCGACGCCACGCGCTGGCTGATCGAGCAGAAAATCGCTGATCCGGAGAAGATCTGCATCTATGGCGCCAGTTACGGTGCTTACGCGGCGCTGATGGGTGCGGCGCGCGAGCCCGCGCTCTACGCATGCGCCGCGGGCTACGTGGGTGTGTACGACCTGCCGCAGATGCAACGCGACGACAAGCGTTATGCCGATTGGCTGGGCAACTGGAACAGCGATTGGATCGGCGACCGCAAGTCGCTTGCGGCGCGTTCACCGGTCAACCTGGCCGATCGCATCAAGGTTCCGGTTTTCCTCGCTGCAGGCGGCCAGGACACGATCGCGCCGATCGCGCACACCCGCGGCATGGAAAAGGCACTGCGCAAGCACGGCGTCGCGGTCGAGACGCTTTACTACGACAGCGAGAGCCACGGGTTCGTCACCCGGCCGCACCGTGAGGCGTACTACAGGCAACTGCTTGCGTTCCTGGCGCGGCACCTCGGCGGGGTGACCGCGCGTTGAGCGAACGCACGGTCGGTTGAGCCCCGTAGGATGGGTTGAGCGCAGCGATACCCATCAGAGTTGTCCCAGACC
>JACMKK010000555.1 GCA_014380115.1 Luteimonas sp.
GCAACCCTGCTCGCGCGCGCGACGGCGATTCCGAAGGCCGGGGAGCGCGTTCCCGACGATCCTGCCGGCGTCATGCTGATGCGCGCCGGCGACGTCATGCTGGCCGCGGCGCCGAACGAGGTGTCGCGCACCGACTACGCGCGTTTCGCCAGCGCGACGGGCCGTGCCGCTGCTCTGTGTCGCGAACGCACGTCGCTGTTGCGCATCGTCAAGCCGCGTACCTGGCAGGCACCGGGCTTCGAGCAGTCCGGCAGCCAGCCGGTGGTCTGCGTGTCATGGGCCGACGTCGAAGCCTATGCGCGCTGGATCAGCCAGCGCACCGGCAAGCGCTATCGGCTGCCGACGGTCAGCGAAGCACGCGCGCTGCCGCAGGGCGGCGGCGCGAAACCGGTGGCCGAATGGTTGCTCGACTGCAGCGGCAGCTGCGGCAAGCGTGTCACCGTCGGCCAGAGCTGGCGTGGAGCCAATGGCGCACGTCCGCTGGATGCGAGTCGCGGCTACGACGATGTCGGATTCCGATTGGTTAGGGATTTGTAGGGCGGCCCTGACCCGCCACGACGTGGCTGCGATGTATCCGCAAAAGCGGCAGCTTCTGCCCGCCACGACATCCCTGTGATGTGTCCGCAAGGCGGCGGGCCAGGGCCCGCCCTACAATCCCCTCATGACCACGTCCCCCGCCTCGCCCTCCCGTCGCCTGCAACGCCTGTTCCTCACCGGCTTGCTGACCCTG
Organism: Luteimonas sp.; assembly: GCA_014380115.1. Lineage (GTDB taxonomy): Bacteria > Pseudomonadota > Gammaproteobacteria > Xanthomonadales > Xanthomonadaceae > Luteimonas. Next base: position 731 of record JACMKK010000555.1, read on the forward strand.
CTGCCGATCTGGCTGACCTGGGTCGTGGTCAAGTTCGTGTTCGTGCTGCTCAGCGACCTCAGCAAGCCCTGGGTGCAGCCGCTGTCGCGACGGATTGCGGCGTCCAATCCGGCGATGCTCGGCTGGTTCGACGATCCGTGGATGCAAACGGCGATCGCGCTGCTCGCCACCTTGCTGGTGATCCTCGTGGTCGGCTGGCTGGCGCGGCGCGTGGTCGGCCAACGCCTGCTCGGCTGGTTCGAGAAGCTGGTCGCGCGCATTCCGCTGGCCAGCATCATTTATTCCAGCGCGCGGCAGTTGCTCGACATCCTGCAGACCAAGCCGGACGGTACCCAGCGCGTGGTGCTGATCGACTTCCCGCACGCCGAGATGAAGTCGATCGGCTTCGTGACGCGCGTGCTGAGGGAGAATGGCACCGGCCGTGAACTCGCCGCCGTCTACGTGCCGACCACGCCGAATCCGACCTCCGGTTACCTCGAAATCGTGCCGGTCGAAAAAATGACGCCGACCGACTGGACCGTTGATCAGGCGATGAGCTTCATCATCTCCGGCGGCGCCGTGGCGCCGGATTCGATTCCCTTTGCGCCGCCCGTGGCGCCGGCGGCGCGCGCGCCGTGACGGCACGCCTGCTTGACGACCGCGCCACGCGACTGTTCATCGCGCTGGCCGCGTTCTTCTGCGTCAACGCAGTGCTGGCCGAGTTCATCGGCGTCAAGATCTTCGCGCTCGAGGACACCCTCGGCATGGCCCCGTTCGAGTGGCGGCTGTTCGGCCAGAGCGGCTCGCTCAGCTTCACCGCCGGCACGCTGCTGTGGCCGATGGTCTTCATCTTCACCGACGTCATCAACGAGTTCTTCGGCCGCCGCGGCGTGCGCATGATCTCGTGGATCGCGGTCGGGCTGATCGTGTACGGCTTCCTGTTCGCGTTCGCCGCGATCGCGCTCGCGCCGGCCGACTGGTGGGTCAAGGCAGCGCAGTCGCAAGGCGTGCCCGACTACCAGGCCGCGTTCGCCGCCGTGTTCGGACAGGGCCTGTGGACGATCGCCGGGTCGGTGGTCGCGTTCCTGCTCGGGCAGCTGATCGACGTGGCCGTGTTCCATCGCATCCGCCGCGCCACCGGCGAGCGCGCGGTCTGGCTGCGCGCGACCGGCTCGACCGCGGTGTCGCAGTTGGTCGACAGCTTCGTGGTGCTGTACATCGCCTTCGTGATCGGCCCGCAGCACTGGCCGACATCGCTATTCCTGGCCGTCAGCAGCGTCAACTATGCCTACAAGATGCTGGCCGCGATCGCTCTGATCCCGCTGATCTACCTGATGCGACGCGCGATCAACGCTTATCTCGGCATCGAGCGCGCGGAGCAACTGCGCCGCGAGGCGGCCGAGGACTGAAGTCATCGTGCAGGTCGCGCGCGCACGGACGCGCGTTCGGCCGACCGCATTCGCGGACATCCGCACGCTACGGATGACCTTTGGCCCATGCCCGCATCCGGCATCGGCGCCAGCCTTGCGGTTTGCCCCCGCCTGCACCTGGAGTTCCTGATGACCGTCCGTCCGCTCGTGCTTGCCCTGTCCATCGCCATGCTCGGCGGCCTGGCCACGGCGCCTCCCGTCGCCCACGCGCAGGAGACTGCAGCGCAGCCCGCCAGCGCCAAGGCTGCGCAACTCAATCGCCTGTACGAGCAGTACTGGGAAGAGACGCTCAAGCTCAATCCCGTGCAGGCCACCTTCCAGGGCGACAACCGCTACAACGATCAGTTGCCGGACTTCGGTTCGGCGCAATTCCGGCAGCAGTCGCATGCCTTCACGGAAGACTGGTTGAAGAAGATCGAAGCGGTCGGCGACGACGGCCTGAGCGGCCAGGAACTGCTGAGCTATCAGATCTTCGTTCGCGATGCGAAGAACTCGCTGGAATCGGATCTGTATCCGTCCTGGATGATGCCGGTCAACCAGATGCGCAGCATGGCGAGCTTCGCCGTGCAGCTCGGTTCCGGCACCGGCGCGCAGCCGTTCAAGACGGTCAAGGACTACGACAACTGGCTGGCGCGCGGCGATCGCCTGCCGATCCTGTTCGATACCGCGATCGACAACATGCGCCAGGGCATGAAGGCCGGCGTGGTGCAGCCGACAGCGTTGATGACCAAGGTGATTCCGCAGCTCGACGCGCTGATCAAGGACAAGCCCGAAGACACCTTGTTCTGGGGTCCGATCACGTCGATGCCCAAGGACTTCAGCGCGGCCGACAAGACGCGGTTGAGCAAGGCCTACAGCGAGATGATCGGCGGCAAGCTGATGCCGGCCTACCGCAAGCTACGCAGCTTCATCGCCGACGAATACCTGCCGGCAACGCGTGCGACCTATGGCCTCGACAAGCTGCCGAATGGCCAGGCCTGGTATGCGTTCAACGTGCGCAATTCGACCACCACTGACATGTCGCCCGCGGAAATCCACCAGCTGGGCCTCGACGAGGTCGCGCGCATCCACGGCGAGATCCGCAAAGTGATGGCGGAGGTCGGCTTCAAGGGATCGCTACAGGACTTCTTCAA
>JACMKK010000556.1 GCA_014380115.1 Luteimonas sp.
GTCGAGGCGGTGGACGAGGAAGATCTGACGTCCGAACTGTTCGCGCAGGCGATCGGCGGCGAAGTCGGTCTCGCCGCGCGCCAGTGCGCTGTCGTGGACCATCAGGCCGGCGGGTTTGTTGACCACCGCGAGCCGGTCATCTGCAAATAGGACCGTAAGCCGCTCCTGCTCCCTCTCCTGCGACTGCAGGGGGTGAGGAAGGCCGCTTGCAGGCGATTCGCCTGCGGCCTGACGAACGCCCGACGGCTGCGCCGTCGGGCCGGACAGGCTGGGGAGGGGTTGTCTCGGATCCGGCAGACTCATCGCAAGCGCCTGATGATCTCGTCGAGGACTTCGGTAGTCCTCAACAACACGTCGTTGTTCCAGAATCGCAGAACTCGATAACCATTGCACTCGATCTTGCGTGTGCGCTCGGCGTCGTACGATTCCTGGTCGGAGTGCAGGCCGCCATCCAGTTCGATCACGAGCTTGACCTCCACACAGGCGAAGTCCGCGATGTATCCGGCAATCGGATACTGCCTGCGAAACTTTAGTCCTTGCAGCTGCCGGCCTCGCAAATGTCGCCACAGTGCTTGTTCGGCGTCTGTGGCTGTGTTGCGTAATGCACGCGCTTTCGTCCAGATCTCTTCCATGTGACGGCACCCCTCCCTAACCCTCCCCTGCCGTCGCAGGGGAGGGGACTCAATCCCGCGATCATCCTGATCGCGGTGCTGCAAGCAGATCGCACAAGCACGCCGGGATGACGAAACGATTCTTCAGCACTTTCTTCGGTAGCAAAACCTACCGCCGCGGCCACGCCGCGATCAGCGCCCACAGCCCGCCGAGGCCGGCGATCCACACGGCCGCAGAAATACCGAACGCGCGCGGCCCGCCCGCTTCGAAGCCATACAGCACCGCCGCCACGATCAGCAGGCCGCTGCCGAGGATCGCCGAGACCGTGCGGCGCTGCATGCCCTTCATGGTCCGCGAGAGTTCGGCCAGATCGTTCGAACGCAGCGCCAGTTCGTGCTTGCCGTCGACCTGCTGCGTCAGCCAGGCGTGCAACAGCCGCGGCATCTCCGGTGCATGCGTGATCAGCTCGGGCAGGCGCTTGCGGAACTCGTTGGCCAGCCGTTGCGGGCTGTAGCGTTCGACCAGGATGCGTTCGAGCACCGGCCGCGCCACGGCCCAGATGTCGAGCTGCGGATCGAGCAGGCGGCCGACGCCCTCGATGTTGAGCAGCGTCTTCTGCAGCAGGATCAGCTGCGGCTGCAGGGTGAGCTCGTAGCGCTGGGCGGTGCGGAACAGCTTGATCAGCACCTCGGCCAGCGAGATCTCCGACAGCGGTCGCGTGAAGTACGGCTCGCACACGGTGCGCGCGGCGGCTTCGAGTTCGTCGATGCGGATATGCGTCGGCATCCAGCCGGCCTGCACGTGCAGCTCGGCGATGCGCCGGTAGTCGCGGTTGAAGATCGCCATGAAGTTCTCGGCGAGGTAGTACTGATCCTCGCTGGAGAGCTGGCCCATGATGCCGAAGTCGAGCGCGATGAAGCGCGGGCTGAGCTTGCGCACCGGATCGACGTCGACCCAGATATTGCCGGCGTGCGCATCGGCGTGGAAGAAGTTGTCGCGAAAGACCTGCGTGTAGAACACGCGCACGCCCTTGGCCGCGAGCGCCTTGCGGTCGATGCCGGCGGCATCGAGCGCGGCGATGTCGTCGCTGGGAATGCCGCGCACGCGTTCGAGCGTCAGGGCGCGCGCGGCGGTGTGGCTCCACACCACTTCCGGCACGTAGAGATCCGGCGAATCCAGCCAGAAGCGGCGCAGCACCGAGGCGTTGGCGCCCTCGCGTTGCAGGTCGAGTTCGGCGGCGAGCGTGTTCTCGATCTCGTTGACGATCTCGCGCGGGCGGATCTTGTCGGCACTGGGATGGGCGCGATCGACGAGGCCGGCGATATTCTTGAGCAGCGCGATGTCGCCGGCGATCTGCACTTCGATGTCCGGGCGCAGTACCTTCACTACGACTTCGCGGCCACCGGCGAGCGTTGCAGCATGCACCTGCGCGATCGAGGCCGAGGCCAGCGGTTCGGTCTCGAAGCTCTCGAAGGCCTCGGCGATGCTGCGGCCGAGCGAACGCTCGACGATCGCACGCGCGGCCTGCCCGTCGAACGGCGCGACGCGATCCTGCAACAGCGACAGTTCGACGGCGACGTCTGGCGGCACCAGGTCGCGCCGCGTCGACAGGATCTGGCCGAACTTGACGAAGATCGGGCCGAGTTCCTGCAGCGCCAGGCGCAGGCGCGCGCCGCGCGACTGCGCAGCGATCGCCTGCGAGGCACGCGGCACGAACGGCCGCATGAGCTTCAGCCAGCGCTCGGCCGGCGTATCGTCGAGCAGGTCGTCGAGGCGATAGCGCAACAGCACGCGGCCGATGCGCAACGCGCGGAACGCGGCCTTCATGGTGCGGCCCCAGCCTGCGCCTGCAAGCGCGCGATGCGTGCGGCGACGCGCTCGACGTCATCGCGGATGGCATCGACGTCGTCGTGGAAGGCATTGAGTTCGTCGCGGCCGACCACGTCGCGCGATTCCTCGGTGACATACTCCGCCGCGCTCTCCGCCAACGCCGACGCGGTGGCACGCGCCTGTTTCAGGGCGGACGCGAAGGCATTGGCGACCTGCACGCCGAGCACGTCGCCGAACACGGACGCGAACGGCTGCTGCCAGTCCGGATCGAAGCGTCCGGCCAGCTGCTGCAGGTGGCGCGCAAGCTCGGCATCGCCGGAGACGCGCATGCGGCCGACCGTCGGCGCGTCGTTGCGCTTGAGGAAGGGCAGCTGTGCCAGCAACCCCGCCAGCGTACTGCGCACTGCGAGATCGGGTTCGCGCGAGGCATCGACGGGTCCGACGACGAAACGTTCTCCTTGGACGCGAAGCTGCAACGCAAGCGATGGTGCATCGATCGTCAGCTCGATGCTGCGGCCGTCGAGCGGCGCCAGCGCGGCCCGCGTGTCGGGATCCAGCGCCAGTGCACGGTTCAACGCCGCTTCCAGTGTGCGTCCCGCGATCGGCTTCCAATCGAACGGCATGTCGGTCATGCCTGCATTCTAGCGGGTGGGCTATCAGCGACGGATCAGCAGCCTCTTCGCTTGGCTCCCTCCCCTCCGAATGGAGGGGGCGTAGCGATGCGCTTGCGAGGCACTGCCTCGCGCATCGCGGAGCGCCAGTCGGCTATGCCGACTGGCCGGACGGGTTGGGGAGGGGTGTCGGCTTTTCATGAAGATGGTCGGCGCCTGCTCCACCCCCTCCCAACCCGCCGCCCTCAGGCATAGCCTTCGGTCATTCATCGGCACGCGAGGCATGCCTCGCAAGCGTGCCTCTTCATCCCCTGCATTCGCAGGGGGAGGAGCTATGCGTCGCCGCTGAAAGACTCCCGCAAGCGACGCAAACCCTCTTCGATACGAATCCGCGGCACATACCCAAAATCCCGCGTCGCCGGCGCCATGTCGTACCA
>JACMKK010000557.1 GCA_014380115.1 Luteimonas sp.
GAGTTGCGGGCGCAGGCGTTCTGAACTGCGTAGCGCGGCATCGGCATCGCGGCCGCGCACGGCGATGACGTAGCGCACGTCGGGCGCGCCGAGTTCGCCGCGCAGCACGGCATCGCGCGCCAGGGCGTCTTCCGGCACCGGCGTCAGTTTCGACAGGTCGTTCTGCCAGAACGCGCCCGGCGCGAACACGATGACGCTCAATGCGATCACCGCGACCACGGCCAGCGCGATGCGCGGCCGCGGTAGCTGCGCGATGCGCGACCACAGGCGCGCCAGGCGAGGCGATGCCGCAGGATCGCGCGGTGCCGGATCGATCAGCGCCGGCAGCAGCCAGCGCGTGCTCAAGGCGGCGATGCCGAGTCCGGCGATCGTGAAGACCGCGAGCTGCTTCAGTCCGTCGACGCCGGAAAACAGGAAGGTGACGTAGGCGATGCAGGTCGCCACCACGCCGGTCGCCAGGGTCGGCCACAGCGCGCGCGCGTTCGCCCACGGCGAGACGCCGGCGCGCTGGTGGCTGAACAGATGGATCGGATAATCCTGGACCACGCCGATCAGCGTGAAACCGAACGCGACGGTGATGCCATGCACGCCGTCGAACAGCAGCGCCACCGCACCCAGTCCCGCCAGTCCCGCGCTGGCCAGCGGCAGCACGCCGAACAAAGGCGTGCGCCAACTGCGATAGGCGACGAGCAGCAGCAGGATCAGGCCGATGCTGTCGACCATGCCGATCCATTGCGCCTCGCGCTGCGTGCGTCCGCCGATCTCGACCGAGAACGCGCCGGGGCCGGTCATGACCAACTTGCTGTCCGACTTGCCGCGTATTGCGGCGAATGCGCGCTGGATCGCCTCCACGGCGAATTGCTGTCCTTTCGGGTCGAAGCCCGCGGCCTGCGTCTGCGCGACCAGCAAGGCAGTCCTGCCCGCCTTGTCGAACCACACACCATGCAGGCGCTGCGGTGCGTTCGCCGGTTGCAGGCTTTCGGCGACCTTCAGCGTTTCCAGCGTGGGGTCGCTCGGCAGCAGCGGCTCGATCAGCGCTGCAGCGGGCGAGCCGAGATCCTGCACGCGCGCGTCGAGTTCTTCGCGGAGGAACTGTTCATCGAACCTCAGCGTGTCGAGCGTCGGCGAGAGCAGGTAGCGGTACGGACGCAGGCGTTCCGGGATGGCATCGAGGCCGGCGTCGCCGCCGTTGGCGACGAGCGTGAACTGCTCGTCCTCCGAGAGCTTCGCGGTGAGCGCTTGTGATTGCGTGGCCAGCATTTCCGCGTCGGCGCCCGACAGGCCGATCAGCAGCAGGCGCGAGCCCGGGCCTTCGCCGAGTTCGTCGATCAGCAGCTTCTGCGCCGGGGTTTCGGCTGTCGGCATGAACTTCCGCAGATCGCCGCTTAACTCGAGGCGCTGCGAAATCGCCCAACCGGCGACGGCAAGCAAGGCCAGCCAGAGCAGTGCAAGCAACAAACGTTTCGATGACGACATCAAGGTATCCAGAAAAAGACCACAACACGCCTCGTCATTCCCGCGAAGGCGGGAACCCAGTGCCTTGCCTTGTTGATGCCAAAGTCGCTGGGTTCCCGCCTTCGCGGGAATGACGGTCCAATGTCCGTATCAGCCCGTAGCGTCGCCATGACACAGCTGGGCCAGCGCATCGGCGGTGGTGAGCTTGTCGGCTGCTCGCGCAGCGCCCGCGAGCAGCGTGCGCTGGATTTCGCCGGTCTTGCCCTTGGCCGTGGGCGCGGGCCGCGTCTCGATGCAGCGCAGTTCCGCGCCGCGGCCGTACAGCGTGATGTCGCGCACCTTGGCGGCGAGCTGCGCGTCCTTCGGCAGCAGCGTCATCGTCCATCGGCGGCGCGTGCCCTGCGTCTCCACGCGATAGTATTTTTCGAGCGTCGCACGATCGCCGGAGAGCATCGCGCCGAAACTCGCCTGCAAGCGGGCGAGTTCCGGCAC
>JACMKK010000092.1 GCA_014380115.1 Luteimonas sp.
TCCTCGGCGCCGCTTTTCTGCTTCAACGAGATCGCCTGCACATTTGCGCCGAGCGTCGCGGCATGGTGCTTCTGGAAGAAGCACTGGCCATCCGCGCCATCGGGACAGCGCACCAGCGACAGCGGCCGGTTCGCCAGCTGCGGCAGGATCCAGTCAGCGACGCCGCGGTAGTAATCGGCCACGTCGCCCTTGCTGATCTTCGCGCCTTTGTAGACGAGACGATCGGGACTGCTGATCTCCACTTCGGCGGAAGCGGCTTTCTTCGTCGCTTTCGTCGCGACTTTCGTCGCGACCTTCTTCGTGGCCGCCCCGGTCTTCTTTGACGCTGTCGAACGACTCGCCATACCCAGATCCTCCACAGTCTTGTCGATCCGCAACCGCTGGAAACTCGCCTGCCGCAGCAATCCTTCCTTGCCCCAGCCGCGGAAGGCGACTTCCGCCACCAGCTTCGGTTCCACCCAATGGACATTGCCGTTGTCGCGCTTGTCGTACGGCAGGTGCGCGGGCAGTTCCACGGTCGCGGTCTTGCGCTGCAGCGGCTTGAGCTGCGCCAGCAGCTTGCGCAGCGTCGCGTCGTCATAGCCGGTGCCGACGCGGCCGGCATAGCGCAAATGGCCCTTGTCGGCCACGGCCATCAGCAGCGACCCGAAACCGGTGCGCGCGCCGCGCGGCGCGGTGTAGCCGACGATCGCGAATTCATCACTCTGCGCATGCTTGACCTTGACCCACTGCGCGTTGCGCGACTGGCTGTAATGCGCGTCGATCCGCTTGCAGAGGATCCCTTCGAGGCCTTCCTTGCCACTCGCGGCAAAGACCTCGGCGCCGTGCCCCACGACATGTCCGCTGTAGACCAGCTCGTCGCGCGGGCTGGTATCCAGCAGATCGTGGAGTAGCTGCTTGCGTTCGATCAGCGGCGTACGCGACAGGTCGACGCCTGCCACGCCGGGAAGGTCGAACACGACATAGCGCAGCGTGGCGTTCGACGTGCCTTGCAGCGTGCGCTGCAGCAGGGCGAAGTCGCTGAGTCCCTTCGCGTCGAGTGCGACTAGTTCGCCATCGAGGTGTGCCTCTCCGACAGGCAGCGCCGAAATCGCTTCGACAATCTCGGGGAAATCCGGCGTCCAGTCGAGATTGTTGCGCGAGCGCAGCTTGACCGTGCCGTCGACCACGTCGGCCAGCATGCGGTAGCCATCCCACTTGACCTCATGCAGCCAGTGGTCGCCTGGCGGAGGCGCTTCGCGCAGGACGGCGAGTTCGGGCTTGAAGCCGGCCGGGAATGGGCGCGCACGCGCGCCTTCGAGCGCGCTGGCGCGCTTGGCCCAGGCTGCATCGTTGCGCCGCGGCTTGCGACGCGTCGCCGTTTTCTTCTTCGCGGCGACCTGCTTGCGCGCCGCGGCAGTGGACTTCGCCGCGCGCCTGGACACGATGTCCTGGCCGGCCACGGGCTTCTTGCGCGAAGCCTTGCGCTCGCCCTCGCCGGAAATCCAGACGCGACCGGCTTCGGCGGACGATTCCGGCCCCGGTTCGACGTCGACGAGATCGTCAGCCTCGGCGTCCTGCGCATACTCGTCGTCGTGCTTGAGCAGCAGCCACTGCGGCTTGCCGCCGCCGCGTCCGCCGCGCATGCCGGTGCGAACGAGCTTCCAGGCCCCGCGCAGTTTTTCGCCGTGCAGAACGAAGTTCAGCTTACCGGCGGCGATCGCTTCCAGCGGCTCGCCATCGGCCGACCAGACGCCATGGTCGAACACCAGCACGTGCCCGGCACCGTAATTGCCATGCGGGATTTCGCCTTCGAAGCCGCCATACGACAAGGGGTGGTCTTCCACTTGCACGGCCAGTCGCTTCTCGCCCACGCGCAACGACGGCCCCTTCGGTACGGCCCAGCTCTTCAGCACGCCGTCGACTTCGAGCCGGAAGTCGTAATGCCGCACCTTGGCGCGATGCAGCTGCACTACGAACGTCGGCCGCCTGCCGCGCTGCGCAGGCGCGTCGCCGGCCGGTTCCGGCGTGCGGTCGAAACGTCGCTTGCGGTCGTAATCGCGCAGGCTCACCGGTCAGCCCGCCTTGCGCACTGCCGCCTTCTTCGTGGCTTTCTTCGCGGATTTTGCGGGGGCCTTCTTCGCGGCTTTCTTTGCAACCGGCTTCTTCTTCGCAGCGGTCGCGCCTGCCGCCGACTTCTTCGCCGGGGTGCGCTTGTTGGTGGCCAGGCTCTTCTGCAGCAGGGACATGAAGTCGACGACGTTGGTCGATTCCTCGACCTCCTCGCGATCGTCTTCCTCCGGCGTCACCACGCCTTTCTGCTTCAGCCGCTTCTCGATGACCTTGTGCAGCCGCGCGCGGAACTCGTCCTTGTAGTCGTCCGGCTTCCACTCGCCGGACATCGAATCGATCAGCTGCTCGGCCATCTGCAGCTCCTTCGGCGTGACGCGGTAGTCGGATGGCTTGCCTTCGGGAATCTTGTAGTCGGCGACGTCGACCAGTTCCTGCGGGTAACGCATCAACAGCAGCACCAGCGCATCGCCCTGCGGCATCACAGCAGACAGGTATTCGCGCGTGCGGATGACGACGCGCGAGATGCCGATCTTGCCGGTGCGCTTGAGCGTCTCGCGCAGCAGCACGTAGCCCTTTTCAGCTTTCTTGCCGGGCACCAGCACATAGGGCTTCTCGAAGTACTGCGGGCCGATCGAGGCCGCATCGACGAAGGCCTCGATTTCGACCGTCTCGCGACCTTCGGCGGCGGCCGACTTGATGTCGTCCGGTTCCAGGACCACGTAGTTGCCCTTGTCGTATTCGAAGGCCTTGACGATCTCCTTCCAAGGTACTTCGTCGCCGGTCTCGGCATTGACCCGCTCGTAACGCACCGCCGCGTTGTTGCGCGCGTCGAGCATGCGGAAGTGGAGGTCGGTGCGCTTCTCGCCGGTCATCAGCGAAATGGGGATGTTGAGCAACCCGAACGACAGGGTGCCGGTCCAGATGGGGCGGGCCATGGTGGCGCTCCAATGCGTGGGAGCCCGGATTGGAACGCGCGGCGCGTGAGAGCGTCGTCATTGCGTGAACTAGCGCCCCGCTTGTCTCGTCGGCATCACGTTGCCGGTGCTGCAATCGCGGGCGGATTTCCCGCGGAGGTTCCGCCATGCGTCCCGTCATGATCCCTGCGTTGGCGTTGCCGCTCGCATGCGCGCTGGCGGCCTGCGGCGATTCGGCCAAGCTCGTTACCCGCGAGGACACCGGCACGCAGCCGGTCCTGGCCGCGCCGGTCAAGCGCGCGATCCCCACGGTCAACATCGCTCCGGCGGTCGATTGGCCCGAGGGCGCGACGCCGGTGGCTGCCGAAGGATTGGTCGTCGCCGCCTTCGCGCGCGGTCTCGATCATCCGCGCTGGTTGTACGTGCTGCCCAATGGCGACGTGCTGGTGGCCGAGACCA
>JACMKK010000093.1 GCA_014380115.1 Luteimonas sp.
GCGTCTGCGCGGGCGTCGGCGCAGGCGTCTGCGCGAACGCAGCCGACGGCACCGTGCAAACCAACAAGCACAAGCTGAGAAAATGGCGCATGCGTTTCCTGATCGAGCCGCGGCAGGGAGTGGCCGGGTCAGGGACGCAGCGTACGTGGCCGACCGCAAACAAAAAACCCGGTGCTGACCGGGTTTTCAGTGTCGGTACATTGGCGTCCCGATCTGCAGCGCCTTTCCATCGGATATTGCGCTGCACCAACTGCTGAGCCGCTGATAGCGCGCGACACGCTTGCTTCAGAATTGTGTCGCGTCGACCACCACGCCGAGTTCCTTGAGGATGGCCACGCGCAGTTGCTGGACTTCCGGGCTGGTGAGCCGTCGCGGATGCGCGAGGCGCACATCGAACGAGGCCTGGATCTTCGTCGGGCGCGGCGACAGCACCATGACGCGATCGGCGAGATGGATCGCCTCCTCCACGTCGTGGGTAATCAGCAGCACGGTATGCCGTTCCTGCTCGAGGATCCTCAGCAGCTCATTGCGCATCCGCAGACTCATCAGCGCATCGAGCGCCGAGAACGGTTCATCCATGTACAGGATCGCGGGTTTGACAGCGAGCGCGCGCGCGAGCTCGACGCGCTTGAGCATGCCGCCGGAGAGTTCATGCGGGTAGCTGCCCTCGAATCCTTTCAGTCCGACGATGGCGGCGTAGTGGTCCGCGACGGCGACCTTCTCGCGCGTCGACTGCACCCCGCTCAGGCCGAACATCAGGTTCTGCTGCACGGTGAGCCACGGGAAGACCGAGCCCTGTTGCGAGATCAGGATGCCTTGCGGACTCGGCTGGGTGCGAGTCGCGCCATCGATGACGACGCGTCCCTCATCGGGCGGGATGAACCCCGCGATCATTCGCATCAGCGTGGACTTGCCACAACCCGAAGGACCGACGATGGCGATGAACTCGCCGTCGGCCACCTGCAGGCTCACGTCGTCGACCACGGACAACGTGCCCTTGTCGGTGGCGAAGCTCTTGCGCAGGCCCGCGACCTCGATCTTAGTGGGCATAGCGCCACCGCACGATCTTCAAGCCTTCCAGCAAGCGCATCAGCCCGTCCAGCAGCAGTCCGATCAAGCCGATGATGACCATGCCGGCGATCACCAGGTCGTAACGATTGCCGGCATTGCGCGAGTCGATGATCAAATAACCGAGCCCCGAGTGCAGCGCGATCATCTCGGCGGCGACCACGACCAGCCAGGCCACGCCCAAGCCGATGCGCATGCCGACGATGACCTGCGGCAACACCGCCGGGATCACGACCTGGGTGAACAAGGTGTAGCGCGACACGCCGAAGTTCTCGGCCGCGCGCAGGTAGCGTTTCTCGATGGTGTGCACACCCGCCACTGTCTGCACGATCATCGGGAACACCGATGAGATGAAAATCAGATAGATCGGCGACGCGTTGCCCACGCCGAACCAGAGAATGGCGATGGGAATCCAAGCGATCGGAGAGATCGGCCGCAGGATCTGGAACAGCGGATTCAGCGTGTCATAGGCGCCGCGCATCCAGCCCATCCACAAGCCGAGCGGCACGCCGACCGCCACCGCGAGCAGAAATCCGGCACCGACGCGACCCAGCGAAGCGCCGATGTGCTGCCATAGCGTGCCGTCGCGAACCAGCTCGATGATGCCGGTCACCACCTGCCACGGTGTCGGAAAGATCACGCTGCGCGTGGCGCCCACGAGCAGCCACCAGACAGCGAGCAGTACCACGATGATCGCGATGCCCGGCAGCGACTGCCGCAGCCTACTCATGCGTCCGAGCCCATGACGACGCCTTCAAGCGGATGGTTCATGCGTTTTGTTTCCAAACGAGCCGGCCAGTTCCAGTATCCGCCAGCGCAACCTGCCCCAGGGCGTAGCCGGAAACGGGTCGACAATAACAGTCATCTGGCCGCTTGCGTGCGCGCTGCAAGCGAACTGGTATTCGGAAGCGACCTCGAACGGCTGGCGGAAACTTTGCCCGGGCATCAACAGCGCGGGACCGAACGTCTGCGGCACCTTGTCCTGGTTCTTCAGGAACAGGACATTGTTGATGCCGAGCGTGAGCCGGATCTGTTGCGGCAGGATATCGACGTGGTCGCCGGACATTCTTCTTGCCCAGGTCCCCTCGGGAATGATGAAGGGTTGTTCGTGATTGGCCGATATCGGCACGGGCGCAAAAGCGGCCCATGCCATGACGATCGCGAGGGTAGCCGCAATCGATGACCCCGCAACCAACCACTTACGGCCGCTCATGATGAACACCGCGGAGGCGAACGCACCGGCACCTGCAACGTCATTCGCCCAACAAGACGCGGATATCGTGCACGTAGTCGGCGGGCGACTGACCGTACGGCATCATCCCGCGCAGCACTCCCTTGCGATCGATCAGGTAGACGGACGACGAGTGGGCGTAGGAGTAACTGTTGCCGAGGGGTTTGCGCTCGGCCATGACGCCATAGTCCTTGCGCACCGACGCCAATTGCGCGGGCGTGCCGGTACCGCCGACAAACGTCGGATCGAAGGCGCCGAGGTAAGCGCGCATTCGGGCCGCATCGTCGCGTTCCGGATCGACGGTGACATAGACCACCTGCACCTGCCCGCCCTGGGCGCCGAGCCGCTTGCGGGCCTGCGCCAGCACGGCCAACGTCGTCGGACAGACGGCCGGACAGGACGTAAATCCAAAGCCCAGCAGGACGACTTTGCCGCGATAGCTCGCCAATGAAAGCTTGCCGCCGTTCGATGCCTGCAACGGCAACTCCGGCGCCGCTCTCGGCGGCTCGAACACGCCGGCCTTGAGCGTGGGACGATCTGCTGCCACTGCGCACATCGCATAGAGCAGCGTCAGGATCGCGATGGGCCAACCAGCAATGCGTCGTTGATACTTCATGGCGGAGCGCCTCGCGGATCAGATGTTGATCGACACCGGCTGCGCGGCCCGGGCAAAGCTTTCGTCCATATACGTTTCGTAGGCGATCGGATGCTTGATCGTGCCCGCCTCGATGGACAGCTGCATCAGGTCCTCGAATTCGCTGCGAATCATCCGCAGGTCGCCGTAGGTGACCCGGTCCGTCGGATTCTCCATGACGAAGCGGATGATGTTCGGGTCCTGGTTGAAATAGTCGCGGCCGGCAGCGATCGCGACCGCCTTCTCGCGATTGGCCTGCTGCGCGTCCAGCCAGCGGCCGGCGCCGAGCACGTAATTGACCAGGTCCTGCACCAGCGGGCGATTGGTTTCAATCAATTCCTCGCGCACCGTGAGCACGCAGCAGATGTAGTTGCGCCATTCGTCGCGCGTCATGCGCAGGGGCCGTGCGTATCCCGCGCGCTGGGCAGCGGCGCCGAAAGGCTCACCCGTGCAGTACGCGTCGACGGCGTTCGCATACAGCGCGGCGGGCATGTCCGGTGGCGGCATTTCGACGATTTCGACGTCCGCGGGCGTCATGCCTTCCTGCTGGAGCATCTTGCGCAGGAACAGGAAGTCCACCGCGAAGCGGCTGGGAATGGCGATGCGCTTGCCGGCCAGCTGACGGAACTTCTGATACGGCGAATCGCTGCGCACCATGATGACCGCGCCGGAGCGATGTCCGAGCGAGACGATCTTCACCGGGATTTTCTTGTCGGCGAGGTCCATGACCAGCGGCGCCAGCATGTAGGCCGCCTGGATGCGCCCGGCCATCAACGACTCCTTGATCTCGGGCCAGCCGCTGTACTTGCTGAACTCGAACCCGAGCCCCTGCCCGCCCGTCGCCTTGGCGCGCGCCACGCAGGCCACCGGCAGCGTGAGGTTGCAAGTCACCGGCAGTCCGCCGACGACCAGGGCACTCGACGACGTGTCGCCGGCGCACGACGCCAGGGTTCCAGGCAGCGCCGCGGCCATCATGGCCTGAAGCACTCGTCGACGGTGAAGTTGGTGGGCGCTGAGCATGGCCGGATTGTAGCCCGGCGGCGGGTCAGTCACGCAGCTGCGCGACCTGCTGGGGACGCCGACGCGTGGCGCCAACGGCCGTCTGATGTAACGGTTCGGTCGACGCTATGTCGCCATGTTCAACGCCCGGCACGCTTTGCTGTTCCTTGCAGAGCAAGCAATACCAACTGACTGAATCTGTATCCCGCCGACCTGCCTGTGAAACCCGGGGGCACCCCACTCCGACCCCTTTTTCGTGACACCGTTCTTCACCCCCTTCTTGCCGAGGCGAGTAACATCGACCGCGGCGGGACGGCTGCGAGCCGGAACAGCCGGAGAGGCGTCGAATATCGACGCGTGGCGCGCCTTGCCGAGACTGCGGTCGCAAGACCGGGAGGCAAACATGCGCTACACCCTGCTCGAAAAGTACAAGGACGGGATGCTGCTGACCGCCCGTCTCCTGCTGGTGCTGCTGTACCTGCGATTCGGTATGGGCAAGCTCTTCAGCTTCTCCGCCACCGTCGACTACATGGCCTCGGCCGATCTGCCGGCACCCTTCCTGATGACGTCGATCGCGCTCGCGATGGAGGTGGGCGTGGCGCTTGCGATCGCGCTCGGCTACTACACCCGCCCGCTCGCCCTCCTGCTGCTGGGCTACACCCTGCTCGCTGCCGTCATTGGCCACCCGTACTGGAACATGGGCGGCGCGGCGCGCTACGACAGCATGATCAACTTCTACAAGAACGTCAGCATCGCCGGCGGCCTGCTGCTACTGATCGTGGCGGGACCGGGGCGATACTCGTTCGACAAGCGTTGACTTCGAGCGTTGACTTCGATGGAGGTCTTCTTCGAACGCTGCATGGCTCGCCTGCCCCGCCTTGATGTGCGTGGCAGCGATCGGCGGACTAAGTGAACCTGGCCCCGTTCTTTGCCCTTGCGCTCAGGCGGCATCATCCGGCTTGCTGACGACCTTCTGCAGCAGCTTCTTGCCCTCTGGCGACTGCGCCAAGCCTTCGAGCATGCTGGCGATGGCGGTGCCGCCGTCGGCGGAGAACAGGTCCATCACGCTGGACAGCCCTTTGCTCGGGGTGCCGGCGTTGGAGATCACCTTGACGTCGGCGGACTTGAGCGCCTCGGCCTGCGCCGTGCCCACGGCCTGGGCGGCTTCGATGTTGCGAATGCCGAGCAGGTAGGTCTGGTAGCCCTGGTCGCTGCCGATCTTCTCGGCCAGCTTGATCTGCGCGTCCACCGGCGCCATCAGGATGGCGGTTTCGGCCGAGCCCTTGGCGTTGCCTTCCACCGCGATGCCTTCGGCGTTGCGCTTTGCGGCCTCAAGCTTGCCCTCGGCGGTGAGCACGGTCTGCTGCTTGTTGCCCTCGGCCGAGACGATCGCGACCTGCTTGGCGGCGTCGGCCTGCACGATCGCCACTTCCTTGGCCTGGGCAGCGCTGATCACCGCCACCTCGCGGCTGATCTCGGCGCCGCGCACGTTCTTGACCTGCACCACGTCCATTTCCTTGGCCGCGGTTTCGCGCTGCTGCACCTTCACCTGTTGCGCGGCCTGCTCGTTGGCCACGCCGACGTTCTTGTCCTTCTCGGCGGTGCGCAGGCCCACCTGCTCGGCGGCCAGCTGACGCGACATCTCGATCTCGCGTTTGGCGGCGATCTCGGCCATTTCGGCCTGGCGGGTGTTGTCCGCCACCACCAGTCGCGACTCGCGCTCGATGCCCGAGGTGCGCTTGGCCATGATGTTGTGGATGACGTCGCTGTCCTGGGAATCGCGGATGTCCATCAACTCGATGTTCTTGATCGCTTCCACGCCCCAACCGCCCAGCTGCGGCTGCACTTCCTTGGTGAAGGCGTCACCGAAGCGGCTGCGGTCGAGCATGATCTGGTCGATCTCGTGCGCGGCCAGCACGGTACGCACCGAGCCTTGCACGATGGACGTCAGCTGGTCCTTGAGCTCTTCGAACGAAGCCACGCGCTGCGCGGCGGTATTCGAGTCGCTGATGCGGAAGAAGGCCATCACATGCACCAGGAAGGGCACGCGCTCCTTGTCGTAGGCGGCGTAGTCCGGCAAGTCGATGGCGAAGTTGGACACCGGCAGCGTCACCCGCTGCAGGCCGATCAACGGAATCCGCGACGGCCACTCGTAATAAGTGTTGCTGGCGAAGCCCTTGCCGTAGGAAACGGTGTTCTTCCGGGTCTGGACGATGTGGACCTCGTTGACCGGGACCACGCGGCGGAGCGCGATGACCCAGAAAAACAGAACGAGACCGACGAGGCCGGCAGCGACGATCGCCGCGAGAATTAGGGACATGCCGAGCATGGAAGGTCCTGAGGTTGGAGCGAGGAAGGTCAGTATAGATTGGCGCC
>JACMKK010000558.1 GCA_014380115.1 Luteimonas sp.
TCGTCGTCGAGAAGGATTTCGCCGGCTATACCGCGCAGGAGATCAAGCACAAGATGAGCCTGCGCGCGTCGGTCACCAGCGCGCTGTTCTTCGACAACGTGCGCGTCCCAGAGGCCAATCGCCTGCCGAACGTCAAAGGCCTGAAGGGACCGCTGGGTTGCCTGACGCAGGCGCGCTACGGCATCACCTGGGGTCCGCTGGGCGCGGCCATCGCCTGCCTCGACGAAGCGTTGAACTACTCCAAGGAACGCATCCTGTTCGACCGCCCCGTCGCGGCCACGCAGAGCGCCCAGCTCAAGATGGCCGACTGGGCGCGGCGCATCACCGCCGGCCAGCTGATCTCGCTGCAGCTCGGCCGCTTGAAGGACGCCGGCAAGATGCAGCCGACGCAGGTCTCGCTGGCGAAGTGGAACAACTGCCGCCTCGCGATCGACATCGCGCGTGAGGCGCGCGACCTGCTCGGCGGCGCCGGCATCACCACCGAGCATTGTCCGATCCGCCATGCCCTCAACCTCGAGTCCGTGATCACCTACGAGGGCACCGAAACCGTGCACCAACTGGTGGTCGGACGCGAGCTGACCGGCATCAACGCGTTCTGATCGCGCGCATCAGGCCGCCATGGCATTAGGACCGACCCTCGAGACCGAACGACTGGTCCTGCGGCCACCGCAGGCCGAGGATTTCGACGCCTGGGCGGCTTTCATGGCCGACGAGGAAAGCGCGCGCCATGTCGGCGGCATGCAGGCGCGTTCGACGGCTTGGCGCGGGTTCCTCTCCGTGGTCGGCGCATGGCCGATCCAGGGGTTCTCGATGTTCTCGGTGATCGAGAAGGCCAGCGGCCGCTGGATCGGTCGCGTCGGCCCGTGGTACCCGGACGGTTGGCCCGGCACCGAAGTCGGCTGGTGCATCGTGCGCGATGCCACGCGGCGGGGTTATGCCATCGAAGGCGCGGCCGCCACGATCGACTGGGCCTTCGATCACCTCGGCTGGGAAGAAGTGATCCACACCATCCAGCCCGAGAACGAGCCTTCCAAAGCCGTCGCCCGCAAGCTCGGCTCCGTGCTGCGCGGGCCGGGCAGGTTCCCCGCGCCGTATGAACATCTGCCGATGGAAATCTGGGGGCAGACGCGCGCGCAATGGCTTGCGCGACGGGGCGTCCGCGCATGAACACCGATGCCGCGCAAGACGCCGTCGTCGCGTCGGTGGCTGCGCTGGCGCCGCTGTTCGCCGCCTCGTTCCGCGATCCGTGGTGGCTGATCGGCAGCACGGCCATGCATCTTTCCGGCGAGACGGACATCGTGCCTGGAGATATCGACGTGCTGACCAGCGAACGCGACGTCGATGCGTTCGTCGCGCGGCATGGCGACCTTCTGCAGCGCGAGCACCAACCCGCCGACGATGCCCGCTTCCGTTCGCGTTTCGCACGCCTGCGCTTCTCGCCGCTGCCGGTCGAGCTCATGGGCGGATTGCAGGTGTGGCGCGACGGTACGTGGACGCCCGTGCGTGTCGAATCGACGCTCGTGGTCGATTGCCAGGGTCATGCAGTCCAGGTCCCGACGCTCGCCGAGCAACTGCGGCTGTTCGAATGGTTCGGACGCGCCAAGGACCTCGACAAGGCGCGCAGGTTGCGCGATCGCATACATGCCGGAGATCTCCATGTCGCCTGAGCAAGTTCCATCGCTGACCGTCTACGGCTACTCCGTATCGGGCAACTGCCAGAAGCTGCGCCTGCTGCTCGAACAACTCGGACGCGACTATCGCTGGGTCGAGATCGACAGCGCGCATGGCGAAACGCGCACGCCGGAGTTCCTGGCAAAAAATCCGAATGGCCGCGTCCCGGTCCTCGAGCTTGACGATGGCCGCGTGCTCGCCGAATCCAATGCGATCCTGCACTGGCTCGCCGAAGGCACCGAGTTCCTGCCCGACGACCCGTGGCAACGCGCGCAGGCCCTTGGCTGGATGTTCTTCGAGCAATACAGCCACGAGCCCTACATCGCCGTCGCACGCTTCATCCGCGGCTGGACGCCACTGGACTCGCCGCGCCGCGCAGCCGAACTGCCGCGCTGCCATGAGCGCGGACACCAGGCACTGGCGGTGATGGAGCGGCACCTGCAATCCGCAGCATGGTTCACCGGCCCGGGGTACGGTATCGCCGACATCGCCTTGTTCGCGTACACGGATGTCGCCCCCCACGGAGGTTTTGACCTGGACGCCTATCCGGCTGTCAGGGACTGGCTGACGCGCGTTCGTGCGACGCGCCGGTTCGTCACGATGCCGGACCCGGCACCGGAGAATGCTGCTCTACTGGCTGCATCCACCACTTGACTCATGTTCAAAGCATGTCATCCCGAGCGCAGCGAGGGATCTGTTGTTGAAGCAGATCGCTCGCTGCGCTCGGGATGACACAGAAGAAGGATCCATGAACGCCTCCACCAACCCCATTCCAGCGCGCATGCGCGGCGTCAACCGCGCCGAGATCTGCGACGTCAATTTCCAGGAGTTCGTGCGCGACTGGAATGGCCGCGCCGACGCCAGGCCCGCGCCGGACGAAGCGATCCTCGACGGCAGCGCGCTCGATGCTCGCAGCTTCCGCGAGCTGTTCGAGTCGCAGCTGATCAGTCGCCACCTCGACCTGATGGCGCGCGTGCTGCGCGTGCAGAACAAGGTCTTCTACACGATCGGATCGAGCGGCCACGAGGGCAATGCGATGGTCGCGCGGCTGACGCGGCATACCGATCCGGCGTTCCTGCATTATCGCAGCGGCGGCTTCATGGCCGAGCGTTTCCGCAAGCTGCCGGGCATGGATCCGATCATGGATTCGGCCTTGTCTTTCGCGGCGAGCAAGGACGACCCGGCTTCCGGCGGGCGCCACAAGGTCTGGGGCAGCAAGCCGTTGTGGGTGCTGCCGCAGACCTCGACCATCGCCTCGCACCTGCCGAAGGCGTTCGGCACCGCGGTCGCGATCGAGCAGGGCAGGCGCATCGGCCACAAGCTGCCGATCCCCGACGACAGCATCACGATCTGTTCGTTCGGCGATGCGTCCAGCAACCATGCCACCGCGCAGACTGCGTTCAACGCCGCAGGCTGGACCGCTTACCAGAAGCTGCCCGCACCGGTGCTGTTCGTCTGTGAAGACAACGGCATCGGCATCTCGGTGAAGACGCCGAACGGCTGGGTCGAGCGCAATTTCAGCGAACGCCGCGACCTCGATTACTTCTACGCCGATGGCCTCGACCTGGCCTCCGGCTACGGCGACGTGCAGCGCGCGGTCGAACATTGCCGGCGCACGCGCAGGCCGACCTTCCTGCACCTGCGCACGACGCGGATCATGGGTCATGCCGGTACCGACTTCGAGATCGAATGGCGTTCGATCGAGGAACTGTGCGCGGTGGAGGCGGGCGACCCGTTGCTGCGCAGTGCGGCGATCGCGCTCGAATCCGGGCTGATGTCGAACGACGAGATCCTCGGGTTGTACGAGGACACGCGACGCAAGTGCTTCGCTGCTGCCGAAGACGCCGACAGCCGCCCGCGCCTGACCGAACTGGCCGACGTGATGGCGCCGCTCGCGCCCTACACGCCCGACAAGGTGCAGGCCGAAGCCACGCGCTTCGATTACAACGACAAGCGCGCCGCGGCGTTCGGCGGCGAGGCGAAGCTACCGGAGAAGCAGGCGCCGAAGCATCTCGCGATCCAGATCAACCAGGCCCTGCACGACCTGTTCTGCAAATATCCGGAAGCCTTGCTGTTCGGCGAGGACGTCGCGCAGAAGGGCGGCGTGTACACCGTCACCAAAGGCCTGCATAAGGCGTTCGGCAACAAGCGCGTGTTCAACACGCTGCTCGACGAGACGATCATCCTCGGCCTTGCGCAGGGCTACGGCAACATGGGCATGCTGCCCTTGCCCGAGATCCAGTACCTCGCCTACTTCCATAACGCCTGCGACCAGATCCGCGGCGAGGCCGCGAGCCTGCAGTTCTTCAGCAACGGCCAGTACCGCAACCCGATGCTGATGCGCATTGCTTCACTCGGATACCAGCGCGGCTTCGGCGGGCACTTCCACAACGACAATTCGATCACCGCGCTGCGCGATATCCCGGGCCTGATCGTCGGCTGTCCGAGTCGCGGCGACGATGCCGCGATGATGCTGCGCACGCTGGCTGCGCTGGCGAAGGTCGATGGGCGCGTCTGCGCGTTCCTCGAGCCGATCGCGCTGTACATGGCGAAGGACCTGCACGAGCCGGGCGACGGGCAATGGCTCACCGACTATCCGGCGCCCGACACCGCGCTCGTGCTCGGCGAGGAGCGCGTCTACAACCCTGAAGCGAGGGACTGCGTGATCTTCAGCTTCGGCAACGGCGTGCCGATGAGCCTGCGCGCCGCGCGCGAGATCGAGCGGCAGCATGGCTGGAAGGTGCGCGTGGTCGACCTGCGCTGGCTCGTGCCGCTGAACGAAGCAGCGATCGCGCGTCACGCTGGCGACTGCGCGCGCATCCTCGTCGTCGACGAGGGTCGCCACAGCGCGGGCGTCGGCGAGGGCATCATCACCGCGATCACCGAGGCCGGGCATGGCGCGAAGCCGCTGCGGCGGATCGTAGGCGCGGATACGTTCACGCCGCTGGCGGGCGCTGCGTTCCTCGTGATTCCGTCCGAGGCCGAGATCGTTGCCGCTGCGGCGTCGTTGGCCAAAGGTTGATCGACGACGCAGCGACCATCGCTGGTCCCCGACATTCCTACCTGGTAAAGGGCTGACCCGCCGCAGCGATTTGCAGCTTGTCGAGATGCCGACGACCCCGGTCGGTCAGCACGGCAATCGTCAAATCACCATGCTGCTCGACGCGAACCAGATCCGGTCCCGGCATCTCACCGATCGTGTCCGCACCCAGCCACGCGAGTTCTCGCAGCAGCACACTCATGCGCAATCCGAGGCGCTTGCACAAGCGCGGCAGCGAGAGGCCGTCCGGATGCTGCGCCAGCGCCGCGAGTATGTCGTCAGCGCACGACATCGAGTGGAATATCGCGTGGCGCCGCCGGCGCATCGATGTCGGGCACATGCGGCGTGACGATCACCGGAATCGATTTGGAGGTCGGCGTGCGCGCCTCGTCGGCGAAGCTCGACAGCGGCACCAGCGCATTGGTCTCCGGGTAGTAGGCCGCCAGACAGCCGCGCGGGATGTCGTAGGCGACCAGCATGAAATGCGTGGCCTGACGCCTCGCGCCGTCGTCGCAGAGGCTTTCGAGGTCGACCCGGTCGCCGGCCTGCAGGCCCAGCGACGCGATATCGTCGGCATGGATGAACAACACGCGGCGTTCGCCATGGATGCCGCGATAGCGGTCGTCGAAGCCGTAGATCGTGGTGTTGTACTGGTCGTGCGAGCGCATGGTCGTGAGCGTGAACACCGGCTGCGCATGCGCGGCGCGCGCCTGGTGGATGGGCATATCGGTCGGCACTGGGTGCGCCTTGAACAGCGCCTTGCCCTCGGGCGTCGACCACTGCCGCTCGGACGCGCTGTTGGGCAGGCGGAAGCCGCCGGGAACGCGCACGCGTGCATTGAAGTCGTGGAACTCGTCGAACACCTTGGCGATACGGTCGCGGATGCGGTCGTAATCGGCGATCAACTCGAGCCAGGGCGTCGAGCTGCGCGCGCCGAGCGTAGCCGTTGCCAGCCGCGCGACGATCGCAGGCTCCGACAGCAGCAACGGCGATGCCGGCGCATTGATGCCTGCCGAACGGTGCACCATGCTCATCGAATCCTCGACGGTCACGGCTTGCGCACCACTGGCCTGGATGTCGATTTCGGTGCGCCCCAGGCACGGCAGGATCAGCGCGTCGCGGCCATGTACCAGGTGGCTGCGATTGAGCTTGGTGGCGACATGCACGGTGAGATCGCAGTTGCGCAGCGCGCGATGCGTGGCCGCGGTGTCGGGAGTTGCCGTGGCGAAATTTCCGCCCATGCCGAAGAACACCTTGCCGCGGCCATCGAGCATCGCCTCGATCGCAGCGATCGTGTCGAAGCCCGGCGCACGCGGTGGCTGGAAATCGAACACGTCGCCGAGCCGCTCGAGGAAGTCCGCCGCGGGCTGTTCGTAAATGCCCATCGTGCGATCGCCCTGCACGTTGCTGTGGCCGCGCACAGGGCAGGCGCCAGCACCGGGTCGGCCGAGATTGCCGCGTAGCAGCAGCAGGTTGACGATCATCTGGATCGTCGCCACCGAATGCTTGTGCTGGGTGATGCCCATGCCCCAGCAGAAGATCGCAGCGCCGGCCTGCACGTAGACGTCGGCGGCGCGCTGCAGTTGCGCGCGGGTGAGGCCGGATTCGGCTTCGATCGTCGCCCATGATTCCGTCGAGACGTCGGCCGCGAAGGCGTCGAAGCCGCAGGTGTGTTCGGCGATGAAGGCTTCGTCGACGATGCGCGCGCCGCCTTCGCGCTGCGCCTGCGCATCGCGTTCGAGCACGTGCTTGATGATGCCCTTGATCGCCGCGAGGTCGCCGCCGATGCGCAGCTGCAGGTAGTCCGAAGCGATCCGCGTCGAACCGTTGCGCAGCATCTCCAGCGTGTCCTGCGGATCGGCGAACTTCTCCAGCCCGCGTTCGCGCAGCGGATTGAAGGCCACGATCGCCGCGCCCCGTTTTGCCGCGCGGCGCAGTTCGCCGAGCATGCGCGGATGGTTGGTGCCGGGGTTCTGGCCGAAGATGAAGATCGCATCGGCCAGTTCGAAATCGTGCAGCGAGACCGTGCCCTTGCCGGTGCCGATCTGCGCCTTCATCGCGATGCCGGACGGCTCGTGGCACATGTTGGAGCAGTCGGGGAGGTTATTGGTTCCGTATTCGCGCACGAACAGCTGGTAGAGGAAGGCCGCTTCGTTGCTGGTACGCCCGGAGGTGTAGAAGATCGCGTTGTCGGGCGAGGGCAGGGCGTTGAGGTGCGCGGCGATGTACGCGAACGCATCGTCCCAGGCGATCGGCAGATAACGGTCGCTGTCGGCATCCCAGCGCAGAGGATGCGTCAGGCGCCCTTGGTTCTCGAGCCAATGGTCGCTGTAGCGCGCGAGCTCGGCGACGGTGTGCTGCGCGAACAGCTCGGGCGTGGCGCGATGGCGCGTGGACTCGGCCGCGACCGCCTTGGCGCCGTTCTCGCAGAATTCGAACGTCGAGGTATGGTCGCGGTCCGGCCAGGCGCAGCCGGGACAGTCGAAGCCGTCGGGCTGGTTGGCCGACAGCAGCGTCTTCGCGCCATGCAGCGGGATGTCCTGGTCGAACAGGTGCTTCGCCGAACTGCGCAAGGCCGGCCAGCCACCGGCCGGTCCGTCGAAGGGCTGGATGGTCTTCTTGCTCATGCCACGGACGCCGCGGGAAGGTCGACGAGGCGATACGGATGCGAATACACGACGTGCCCGTCGTCGCGCGCGAAGCCGACCAGGGTCAGGCGTGCGGATTCGGCTAGTGCGATCGCCAGCGCGGTCGGAGCAGAAATCGCGACCAGCAACCCAACGCCGGCCTGTGCCGTCTTCATGACCATCTCGTAGCTGGCGCGACTGGTGACCACGACGAATCCGGCGTCCGTTTCGATGTCGGCGGCGACGAGCGCACCGATCAGCTTGTCGAGCGCGTTGTGGCGGCCGACATCCTCGCGCACCAGCGCGATCGCGCCGTCGCGGCCGGCCCAGCCCGCGGCATGCGTCGCGCCGGTCAGCACGTTCAAGGGTTGTCGTGCCTGCAATTCGCGCAGCGCGCGGTCGATGGCGCTGGTTTGGATGCGCGGATCCGCGCTCACCGGCGACGGCGGACGCAACACCGCCTCAATCGAGGCCGTCCCGCACAGGCCACAGCCGCTGCGGCCCTGCAAGTTGCGTTGGCGTTGCTCCAGCATGGCAGCGCGCTCGGCCGGTATGCGCAAGCGCAGCGTGACGCCTTCGAGGGAAGTGTCGATCGCATCGATCCGCAATTCGCCGGCGCTGCCGACCAGGCCTTCGCCGAGCGAAAAACCGAGTGCGAAATCCTCGAGATCATGCGGCGTGGCCATCATCACCGCGAACGACACGTCGTTGTAGACGAACGCGACCGGCACCTCCGCGGCGATCAGGTCGCGCGCGGACTCCGCGCGACCGTTGCGGTCGCGCAACACGGTCCGCGACACCGCGCCGGGGTGCTGGCCTTCTTTGTCGTCAGCTGGATACGTGGCCTGTTTGCGCATGCTGCAACGATACGCCGGACGGCGTTGCATGGCTGAGAAGGCCTGTACCGCCGCTTATCCGCCAAAGCAGAAAAGCCCGGCTGGGCCGGGCTTTTCTGCAGTCCGCACTGGCAGCGGGCAGCGGCTAGGACGCAGCAACGACCCGGATCTCGACGCGGCGGTTCGGCGCCAGACAGGCGATTAGCGCATCGCCGCTGACATCGCCACAGGCGATGATCGGTTCGACCGCGCCGCGGCCGACGGCCGTGATGCGATCGGCGGGTACGCCTTTTTCGACCAGGTAATTGCGCACCGCAATCGCGCGCTTGTTCGACAGGTCGAGATTGGCCTTGGCGTTGCCGATGCGGTCGCTGTGGCCGATCACGTGCACGATCTCGAACGGCCGTCCCGTGAGCAGCCGCGAGGCGAGCGCATCGAGTTGCGCACGACCTTCGACGCTGAGATCGTCGAGGCTGGACTTGCCGAAGGCGAATAGTCCGTCGGCGGACAGCTTCTCGTTGGAGGACACCGGCGGGGTGTCCACGGGTGCGGCTTCCTTCGGTGGCGTCGCTGCGCAGGCGGCGAGAACAAGAACGACTGCCGCCGTCGCGGCGAGAACTCCACTACGTGATGTGTGCATGCGATTCCCCAGGCTTGCGATTGAGTCGATGGCATTGCGGGCCTGCAGCACGACCCAGGCGTTGCGATCGCGGACAGGTTCCGGCGCCCCCAGCGCCGGTTGCTCGATGCCGGTGCGGGCCATCGTCCGGCCGAGCATAGCAACGCGCCACCGCCAGAAATGTGGCAGTCGCCGCGTTATGCGGCGTCCGCGGGCTACCTCAGCGCTGTAATCCGCCGGCGAGTGGACGTTCCCGGGCCGGAATGCCATCGCCCAGCGTCAGCACGCCCTCGCGTTCGAGCGGCAGGACCGCGAGCAGGCGCCAGGTCGCGCCAGCTCGCGCCACGCTAACCACCGAACCCAGCACGCGCGACGGGTCGCGGACTTCCGCGCCGAGGGCGACGGGGGTATCGGCTTCCAGCAGTGCCGCGCCGCGCTTGGCCTGCCCGAGGAAATGCGTGCGCGCGACGATTTCCTGTCCCGGGTAGCAGCCTTTCTTGATGCTGTAGGCGTGCAGCCACTCCAGCGACAGCTGCTGCGGTGTCCAGAGGCCGGATTGCGAAGCCGGCAAGCGCGGCAGTCCATGGTGCAGGTCTTCGGCGGCCCAAGCCTCTTCGAAGCCGGCCTCTTCGAAGCCGGCCTCTTCGAAGCCGGCGGTGGCTTCGGCGTCGGCACCGGCGTCGATGAGACCGATGCGCAGACTGCGGCTACCGCCTTCGGCGCTCATGTCCAGCTCGATGCCCGCAGCCGCATCACCGACGAAATGGGCGCCGGAAGCCCATTGCGATGCCTGCAGCGCTGCGTCCACGTGCCAGGTGTCGCCCACGGCAATCTTGACCTTGCTGCGGAACACGAAGCGCTGCAATTGCACGGCCAGCTCCGCCGGATCGGCATCCGGCAGCAGCAGCCACAGCGTCTGCTCGTCGAACTTCAGCAGCGCGAACAGCGCGATCACGCGTCCTTTCGGCGTCAGCCAGCCGTTCCACTGCCAGTGACCGGGCGCAAGGAGGGCGACATCGTTCATGAACTGCGCCTGCGCGAAGGCAGTGGCATCGCGGCCTTCAAGCGTCAGCACGCGATGTCCGCGTAAGGCGCGGAAGCGGGTCTCGGTGGGGGCCGGGTTGTGGGACATGGGGGCGGGAACTAAACTTGGATGATTGCGAGAACACGGAATGATAGGCGAAACCGTTCCCCACCCAGCTCCGGAACAGACTGTGCCGCAGGACGGCACGGCACCGGAATCGACACCGGCAACGGAGGTCGGCGGTCGCGAAGGCCCCGATCCGACGCGCTATGGCGATTGGGAGAAGAACGGCCGCTGCATCGATTTCTAGCCGGCGCTGCGAACCGGCGTCGCCAAGCGTCATCCGAGTCAGCCACGCGGCGCAGGCCGCCCAGCGAGAGTACGAACCGCCCGATGGCCAATCGCGAACGTCCGCTGTCCCCGCACCTGCAGGTCTACCGCTGGCAGATCACCATGGTGATGTCGATCCTGCACCGCGTCAGCGGCATGGTGTTGTGCGTCGGTGCGTTTGCCCTGGCCTGGTGGCTGCTGGCCGTCGCGCAGGGCGGCGAAGCCTATGCCCGCGCTGCGGCCTGCCTGGCATCTCCATTCGGCCTGCTCGTGCTGGCGGGTTTTTCGCTGGCCCTGGTTTACCACCTGCTCAACGGCCTGCGCCATCTGTCCTGGGATATCGGCTGGGGGTTTGAGATTCCGGACGTCTATCGCTCCGGCTACGCGGTGGTCGCGTTGACGGTGGTGTTGACGGCGGCGATCTGGTTCGTCGCACTCGGAGGCTCGGCATGAGCGACGTCAAGGCGCAAGAATCGAGTGCGAAGCAGGATTTCCGCACACCGGTCGGACGCGCGCGCGGACTCGGTTCGGGCAAGTCCGGCACGGGCCACTTCTGGTGGCAGCGCGTCACCGCGATCGCGCTGGTGCCGTTGGTGGCCTGGCTGCTCGGTACGCTCGTGTCGCTGGTCGGTGCGGACCTCGATACGGTCCGCATCACGCTTGCCAAACCGTGGAACGCGATCCTGTTGTCGCTATTCCTGCTGGCGACGTTCTGGCACGCCAAGCTCGGCCTGCAGGTGGTGATCGAGGACTACGTCCACGAGCGCGCCGTCGAAATCACGCTGCAATTGCTCGTGACCCTGGCCTGCGTCGTCGGCGCACTCGCATCGCTGTACGCGATCGGCCGTATCGCGTTCCTCGCCTGACCACGCCCTCCTGAAGCCGACGATGACCTCCGCCTACCAGATCACAGAACACAATTACGACATGATCGTTGTCGGCGCCGGCGGTGCCGGCTTGCGCGCGACCTTCGGGCTGGCGCAGAAAGGCCTGCAGACGGCGTGCATCACCAAGGTGTTCCCGACGCGCTCGCACACCGTGGCGGCGCAGGGTGGCATCTCGGCCGCGCTCGGCAACATGAGCGAGGACGACTGGCGCTATCACTTCTACGACACCATCAAAGGTTCCGACTGGCTCGGCGACCAGGATGCGATCGAATACATGTGCCGCGAGGCGATCCCGGCCGTAATCGAACTCGAGCACCAGGGCGTTCCGTTCTCGCGCACCGAAGACGGCAAGATCTACCAGCGTCCGTTCGGCGGCATGACCACCCACTATGGCGAGGGCCCCGCCGCGCAGCGCACCTGCGCCGCGGCCGACCGCACCGGCCACGCGATCCTGCACACGCTGTACCAGCAGTCGCTTGCCCACCACGCCGAATTCTTCATCGAATACTTCGCGCTCGACCTGATCCTCGATGCCGAAGGCGGGTGTGCGGGCGTGCTCGCCATCGACATGTCAGATGGCACGCTCCACCTGTTCCGCGGGCAGGGCACGGTGCTCGCCACCGGTGGCTACGGCCGCGCGTATTTCTCCGCGACGTCGGCGCACACCTGCACCGGCGACGGCGGCGGCATGGCGCTGCGCGCTGGTCTCGGCTTGCAGGACATGGAGTTTGTCCAGTTCCACCCGACCGGCATTTACGGCGCCGGCGTGCTGATCACCGAAGGCGCGCGCGGCGAAGGCGGCTACCTCACCAATTCGGAAGGCGAGCGCTTCATGGAGCGCTACGCGCCCCACGCCAAGGATCTCGCCAGCCGCGACGTGGTGTCACGTTCGATGGCGATGGAAGTGCGCGAAGGTCGCGGGGTCGGCGAGAACAAGGATCATATCTTCCTCCA
>JACMKK010000094.1 GCA_014380115.1 Luteimonas sp.
CATCGACGGGATCACCAAGGCGGCGAGCGCGGCGAAGCCGTTGTAGGCCGCGAACAGCACGCCGACCCAGTTCGCGCCCTCGTTGTAGGCCGCCGACGTCGGATCGCTGCTGCCGAAGTGGACCGAGGTCACCGCTGCGGTAGCGAACAACCACATCGCGAACAATCCGAACCACGAGAAGAACTGCACGACCGCGAGCTGGCGCATCGTCGCCGGCATGTCGCGCAGGTCATCGACGATGCTCGCGAACGCGCCGCTGCCGCCGAGCCGGGTGCGGATGAGTAGCGCCGCGCCGTAGCCGGCGATCAGTCCGGCCAGGATGTACAGCTGCTTGTCGAGGCCGCGCCACGCGATCAGCGCGATCGCAGCGGCGCCGACGAGCAGCCAGACCAGCGCTGGACGCCAGGCCTGCCGCGGATCGCCGTGGTGCTGTGGCAACGGCGGCGCCTGGTCCCAGGCCTTCAGCTGTTCCGGCGGATACTCGCGCGTGCGCAGCACCGTCCACACGACGGCCGCGAGCAATACCGCGCCGCCGAAGTAGAAGGCGTAGCGCACGGTGTCCGGCACTTCGCCCGGTCCGGCGGTGTTGCCGACGCCGACTTTTGCGAGCAGGAACGGCAGCAGGCTGGCGACCACCGAGCCGACGCCGATGAAGAAGCTCTGCATCGAATAGCCGGCAGGCCGCTGGCGCACCGGCAGTTGGTCGCCGACGAACGCCCGGAACGGCTCCATCGAGATGTTGAGCGACGCATCCAGCACCCACAGCATGCCGGCGGCGATCCACAGCGACGGCGAGTTCGGCATGGCGATCAGGGCGAGCGTGGCGAGCACCGCGCCGAGCAGGAAGTACGGGCGGCGCCGGCCCAGGCCGGTCCAGGTGCGATCCGACAGGTAGCCCACGATCGGTTGCACGATCAGTCCGGTCAGCGGCGCGGCGATCCACAGGATCGGGATGTCGTCCATGCTTGCGCCGAGCGTCTGGAAAATGCGGCTGACGTTGGCGTTCTGCAACGCGAAGCCGAACTGGATGCCGAGGAAGCCGAAGCACATGTTCCAGATCTGCCAGAAACTCAGTTGCGGTTTGCCTTGCATGGATGGGCCGTCCTCGTTGGAGCTGAATGTTGGAGCTTCGATGTTGGAGCTTCACATCAGTATCGTCATGACCAGCCATTCGGCTGTTGCAAGCCCCGCGAAGGCGGGAACCCAGTGCCTTGGGACCGATGCAATCAAAGTCGCTGGGTTCCCGCCTTCGCGGGAATGACGGTGGACGGAATGCGGGGCAGAACCTAAGACTGACGCGATGGTGCCGACAACCCGTCGCGAATGCACCTTGCACTGCACACCGCGCAGAGCCTTCGGTGCTCGCCGATATCAAGCGCATAAGTGCAGGGAGCTTGGCCATGGGCAGGAACTCGGCGTACGAACGCGGCTCGCATCGGCGCGACGGTCGCCTGCATACGTATTCATGGCAGGTGCGGGACCGGCGTCGGTTTGTGCAACGACGCGGTATGGAATAGTGGCGCGCGTTTGCAGCGGGGACGAGGATGGCGATGGCGCGTTGGTGGCGTGGTGCGGTGATCTACCAGGTCTACCCGCGCAGCTTCATGGATACCGACGGCGACGGTGTCGGCGATCTGCCGGGCATCCTCGACAGGCTCGACTACATCGCCAGCCTCGGCGTCGACGCGATCTGGATCTCGCCGTTCTTCAAGTCGCCGATGGCCGATTTCGGCTACGACATCGCCGACTACCGCGACGTCGATCCGCTGTTCGGCACGCTCGACGACTTCGACCGTCTGCTCGCCAAGGCGCACGGCCTCGGCATCAAGGTGATGATCGACCAGGTGCTGAGCCACTGCTCCAAGGAGCACGCCTGGTTCAAGGAGAGCCGCGAGAGCCGCGACAACGCCAAGGC
>JACMKK010000559.1 GCA_014380115.1 Luteimonas sp.
CGCAGCGCGCGACGGGGATGTGCTGTTGGCGCATACGGGCAGCTGGCGAGCGAGGTCGCCAGCCGGACGGCATCGGCGGGAAAAAAGCGCTACGGAATTTCCAGAGTGCGGGTGGTCGTGAAATGCCGCCTCTGCCCCGTCAGCGGATCCTCGAACGCGAGGCTGTGCGCCAGCAGTTGCAGCGGATGCCCGAAACGATGCCTATCCTCGGTATCGGTAGTCGTGAGCTCGGGATACAACTCATCGCCGACGATCCCAGCTCCTAACGCCGCCATGTGCACGCGCAGCTGGTGCTTGCGGCCAGTAAGCGGCTGCAGCGCATAGCGCCACAGCGCGCCCTCTCGTTGCTGCACGTCGATCCGTGTTTCCGCGTTAGGTACGCCCTCGACTTCCTGCATGCGGAAGAACGGGGTGCCGCGCTCCAGACGCGAGTGGCGCACCAGCGGAAACCGCAATTCAGGCAGCGCCGGCGCGATGGCGAGATAACCCTTGTCGATCCTGCGCTCGCGGAACAAGGCGTGGTACTGCGCACGGGTCTGGCGGCGTGTCGAGAACAACACCAGACCGGCCGTGGCGCGATCGATGCGGTGCAGCGGCACCAGGTCGGAGTTGTCGAAGCGGCGCACCAGGCGCGCCAGCAGGGTGTGCTCGACGTGGCCGCCGACGGGCGCCACGGGCAGGAAATGCGGCTTGTCCGCCACCAGCAGGTCGTCGTCGACATGCAGGACGACTTCTTCAAACGGGATCGGCCGCTCGTCCATGACTTCGCGGAAGTAACGCACGACTAGCCCGTTGCGATAGGGATGCTCCGCGTCGAGCACGCGTCCCTCGACGTCGGTCACGCGGCCGCGCGCCATGCGGTCGCGCCATTGTTCACGCGCGATGCCGGGAAAGCGGTCGCAGAGGCAATCGAGCACGGTGGCCCAGTCGCCGGCCGGCAACTGCACGCTGCTGGCGGCCACGCCGGTGCCGTCACGCGCCGCGGTCGTGTCGCCGCTAGCGCGCATCGGCGCCGTCACTCTTCCGCGGCGGCCGCCTCGCGGCCCTGTTGCCGGATCAGCGCTTCCTCGCGCGCATCGTTGATCGCGTGGCGAATGGCATCGAGATCGATGTCGCGCTCGTCCGGGGTGTAGTCGCCGGTCAGCACGCTGTCCGGGCGCAGCTCGCCGGTTTCGAACAGCAACCACATTTCTTCCGCGTAGTAGGTATTCAGCAACTCGGGCGCGAAACGGCCCAGGCAGGCGGTGATGTTGTTGACGTCACGCTGCAGCATCGCGCGCGCGGCGTTGTTGCCGGCGGCGCTGACGACCTGCGGCAGATCGATGATCACCGGGCCCTCCGGCGCCACCAGCACGTTGTACGCGGACAGGTCGCCGTGGATCAGCCCGACGCAGAGCATGCGCACGACCTGGCGCATGAGGAAGGTGTGGTAGTCGCGCGCAACTTGGGGCGTGAGCTCCACCTCGCCGAGCCGTGGCGCCGAGAAGCCGGCAGCATCGGTGACCAGTTCCATCACCAGCACGCCGTGGAAGTAACCGAACGGTTGCGGCACGCGCACGCCGGCCTCGCTCAGCTGGTACAGGGCCTCGACCTCGGTGTTCTTCCAGGCCGCTTCCTGCTGCTTGCGGCCGTACTTGGTCGCCTTGCCGATCGCGCGCGTCTCGCGGCTGCCGCGCACCTTGCGGCCTTCCTGGTACTGCACGCGCTGCTGGAAGCTGCGTTGCGCCATGTCCTTGTAGACCTTGGCGCAGCGCACCTCGCCTGCGCTGCGGACGACGTAGACGGCGGCTTCCTTGCCGCTCTTGAGCGGCCGTACGACCTGGTCGATGACGCCGTCGTCGATCAGCGCCTGCAGGCTGGTTGGGGTTTTCATTGCATCCGGGGGGTCGCCGCGAGCGGCGGACCGCACATGCTACGCGGCTGGCGCGCCCCCTGGGTGCAGGACAGCCGCCATGGCCCTGTACCATTCGGCCACGCTGCCGCGCCCCGCGACGATGTCCCCTCCCCTGCCCGCTCCGCAATCGCCATCGCAAGCCCGGCATCGTGGCTGGCGCCGCGCGCTGCCGCTCGCGCTCAGCCTCGGCATCCTGGCGCTGGCCCTGCACGCGCTGGCGTCGGAGTTCTCGGCGCACGGCTATCACGCGGTGAACAAGGCGTTCCACGAACTCGATCGCGGCCGCATCGCACTGGCCCTGCTGTTCAGTTTGGGCAGCTATGCCTGCCTGGTCGGCTTCGATGCGATCGGCTTGCGCCGCAGTCAGCGTCATGTGGCGCCATTGCGACTCGTCTTCACGGCCTTCCTCGCCCATGCCGTCGGCCACACGCTCGGCTACGCCGCGCTGACCGGTGGCGCGGTGCGCTGGCGTGGTTACGGCGAAGCGGGCCTCGCCGCGGCCGACATCGGCCAGGTCGTGCTGATGAGCACGCTTGGCTTCGTGTTCGGCGCGTGGGTCCTGCTCGCGTTCGCGTTGATGCTCGAACCGGCGGCGGCGGCGCGGGCGCTGCCGGTCGCGGCGGCTACGGTTCGCGTGCTGGGCGTGTCGCTTGCGGTGGGCTTCGTCGCAC
>JACMKK010000560.1 GCA_014380115.1 Luteimonas sp.
CCGTACGGCGGCGGCGACTCGCCGCGGATCAGCGGCTCCAGGTATCTGCGCGCGGCGGCGGTGATGCCGTAGCCGTCCTTGCGGATGAAATTCGCAGGCATGGTCTTTTCATGATTGGCCACGTCGTCGAGCTTCGCCGCGGAAATCTTCCAGCGATACGGCGCATCGGACGTGCGCACGATCACCGGCATGGTCGCGTTCTGGCCCTTCAGCGCGAACTGCACCGCAGCCTTGCCGACGGCCAGCGCCTGATCGAGGTCGGTCTTGGAGGCGAGGTGGCGCGCGGAGCGCTGCAGATAGTCGGGCAGCGTCCAGTGCACCTTCATGCCGAGCTGGTCCTTGACGCGGCCCGCGAGGAACGAGGCGACACCGCCCAGCTGCGTATGTCCGAACGAGTCCTTGCCGCCGCCGGCATCGGCGACGAAGCGGCCGTCGGCGGTCTGGATGCCTTCGCTGGCGACCACCACGCAGTAGCCGACGCGGGCGACGATCTTCTTCACCTGCGCGAGGAAATCGGCCTCGTCGTAGGGACGCTCGGGGAACAGGATCAGGTGTGGCGCGTCGTCCGGATTCTGCCCGGCCAGGCCCGCGGCCGCGGCCAGCCAGCCGGCATGACGACCCATGGCCTCGTAGACGAAGACCTTGGTCGAGGTCTCGGCCATCGCCGCCACGTCGAGCGCCGCTTCGCGTACGGACACCGCTGTGTATTTCGCCGCGGAGCCGAAGCCAGGGCAGCAGTCGGTGACCGCGAGGTCGTTGTCGACGGTCTTCGGCACGCCGATGCAGGTCAGCGGGTAATCGAATTCGGCGGCAAGCTTCGACACCTTGTTGGCGGTGTCGGCGGAATCGTTTCCACCGTTGTAGAGGAACCAGCGTACGTCGTGCGCCTTGAGTACGGCCAGCAGGCGTTCGTACTTCGCGCGATCGGCCTCGAGCGATTTCAGCTTGACCCGGCACGAACCGAATGCGCCGCCGGGCGTATGCGCCAGCGCGCGGATCGCGGCGGCAGACTCCTTCGAGGTGTCGATCAGTTCTTCGCGCAGCGCGCCGAGGATGCCGTTGCGCGCGGCCAGGACCTTGACCTTGCGGGCGCGCGCCTCAGTGATCACGGCCGAGGCGGTGGCGTTGATGACGGCGGTGACGCCGCCGGATTGTGCGTAGAGAAGGGTTCCGGAGGGCATGTCGGCCTTGGCTTCTGGTTGGAGGGTCCGTGGCGGGATCAATTGGCGGGATCAGGTAAGCTGGCGCGGTCTTTCGCCGCGGCACGGGCAGTGTAACGCCCTGCGGCGACTCATCATTTTGGAGCGAGCGATGCGATTGGTACTCCTCGGCGCGCCGGGTTCGGGCAAGGGCACGCAGGCGGCCAGGCTCAAGCAGCACCTGCAGGTGCCGCACATCTCGACCGGCGACCTGCTGCGCGCCGAAGTCGCCGCCGGCAGCCCACTGGGCGTTCAGGCGAAGGAGATCATGGCGCGCGGCGATCTGGTCTCCGACGACATCCTGCTGGGCATGCTCGAGGATCGTTTCTCGCGTCCGGACACGGCCAACGGCTTCATCCTCGACGGCTATCCGCGCAACCTGGCGCAGGCGGCCGCACTGGACGGCCTGCTGCAGCGCATCGGCCAGCCAATGGACGCGGCCGTGCAGCTGGAAGTGGACAACGAACTGCTGATCGAGCGCCTCGCGGGCCGCGCCAAGGCCGAGGGCCGCTCCGACGACAATCCGGAATCGGTGCGCAAGCGGCTCGAGGTGTACGACGCACAGACCGCGCCGGTGATCGAGTTCTACCGCCAGCACGGCCAGCTGACCACGGTCGACGGCGTCGGCACGCTCGATGAGGTGTTTACGCGGATCATCGAGGCGATTGCGCCGGTAAGGGAAGTGGGTTGAGGGACCTTTCTTCTCCCCGCGTGCGGGGAGAAGATGCCGAAGGCAGATGAGGCGACGGAGCCGAAGTATTTGAGGCGCGGTCGTGGGACGAGTGTGGCGAACGTTGAACGCGCTTCGATCATCTGCCGGCGATCTGAAGCACCCTCACCCCTTGCCCTCTCCCGCAAGCGGGAGAGGGGGAGTTGGTGCCGTGCAGGAGTCGTTTCGTTGAGTCACATGCCATCTTTCGGGAAGACGTTGTCTTGAAGCTCCATATTTTGGGTATCGCCGGCACCTTCATGGGCGGCGTCGCGGCATTGGCGCGCGAACTCGGCCACGACGTCGAAGGCAGCGACCAGGCGATCTATCCGCCGATGTCGACCCAACTGGAAACGCTCGGCATCGCACTGAGGCAAGGCTACGAGCCCGGCAACCTCTCGCCCGACTGCGACGAGATCGTCGTCGGCAATGCCCTCTCACGCGGCAATGCGGCGGTCGAACACGTCCTCGACGCCGGCCTGCGCTACACCTCCGGCGCGGAATGGCTGCGCGAGAACGTGCTGCCCGGGCGCGACACGCTGGCGGTCGCGGGTACGCACGGCAAGACCACGACGACGACGATCCTCGCCTACCTGCTGCAGGCGGCCGGACGCGAGCCGGGCTTCCTGATCGGCGGCGTCGCCGAGGATTTCGGCGTGTCCGCGCGCATCGGCGGCGGCACGGAATTCGTGGTCGAGGCGGACGAATACGACACCGCGTTCTTCGACAAGCGCAGCAAGTTCGTGCACTACCGGCCGCTGGTGGCGATCCTCAACAACCTCGAGTACGACCACGCCGACATCTTCCCCGACGTCGCCGCGATCCAGCGCCAGTTCCACCACTTGGTGCGCACGGTGCCGGCGCGCGGGCGGCTGATCGTCAACGGCGCGGACACAAGGCTGGCCGAAGTGTTGGCGATGGGGTGCTGGACGCCGGTGGAACGCTTCGGCTTCGACGCGGGGTTCGAGTGGAGCGCGCGGTTGCTGCGCGACGACGGCAGTGCGTTCGCGGTCGTGCATCGCGGCCAGGAACTCGGTCGCGTCGAATGGCCGATGCTCGGCAACCACAACGTGCTCAACGGCCTGGCGGCGTTGGCGGCCTGCCACGCGGTCGGCTTGGAGATCGCGTCGTTGCTGCCGTCGCTGGCGGCTTTCCGCAGCGTCAAGCGGCGGCTCGAGGTGCTGGGCGAAAGCGATGGCGTCACCGTCTACGATGATTTCGCGCACCACCCGACCGCGATCGCGACCACGCTCGCTGGCTTGCGCGCGAAGGTCGGCAAGGCGCGGATCGTCGTCGCGATGGAGCCGCGCAGCAATTCGATGCGCCTGGGTGCGCATGCCGATGCGCTGGCGCCGTCGCTCGACGGCGCCGA
Source organism: Luteimonas sp. (assembly GCA_014380115.1). GTDB lineage: Bacteria > Pseudomonadota > Gammaproteobacteria > Xanthomonadales > Xanthomonadaceae > Luteimonas. The sequence continues at coordinate 3,281 of JACMKK010000560.1, forward strand.
TGCCGTGGTCTTCCTGCACCGCCCCGAACTCGCCTGGGATGCCGGCAAGGTGGTCGCGGCCTTGCGCGGCGACGGCCGCACGGCGCCGGATGTCGAAACACTGGTCGCGCTGCTGCGCGACATCGCAGGCGCTGGCGACCATGTCGTGTTCATGTCCAACGGTGGCTTCGACGGCGCGCCGCGCCGCTTCCTGGCAGCCTTGCGCGAATCCCAGTAGGGTGGGCCTCGGCCCACCGTCACGATCTTTCCGATCGCTTTCACGATAATCGGAGCGTCTGCAATGGTGGGCCAGGACCCACCCTACGTTCGCGCAATGACTGAATCGCTCTCGTTGTTCCCACTGCATACCGTCTTGTTGCCCGGCGCCGCGCTCGGCCTGCGCGTGTTCGAGCCGCGCTACCTCGACCTGGTTCGCGATTGCGGCCGCAGCGGCTGCGGCTTCGGCATCTGCCTGATTCTCGACGGCGACGAAGCCGGATCGCCGGCGACGTCCGCGGCGTTCGGCACCGAGGCGCGCATCGAGGATTTCGGCACCGGCAGCGACGGCCTGCTGACCTTGCGCGTGCGCGGCGTGCGTCGGTTCCACGTCCAGCGCACGCGCGTGCGCGACAACGGCCTGGTCGTCGCCGAGGTGGAATGGTGCGAACCGGATCCCGACGATGTCCTGCGCCCGGAGCACGGCCTGCTGTCGCTGGTCCTGCAGCGCATCCTCGAACAGGTCGGCGGCGAACATGCCGCGGCGACGCAGGCGCGCTTCGACGATGCGGCGTGGGTCGGCTGGCGCCTGGCCGAACTGCTGCCGCTCGCCGATGCGCAGCGCCAGGCCTTGCTGCAGCAGGACGATCCGCACGAACGGCTGGATGCGTTGCTGGCGTTGATGCCCTAGCCGCAGTCTTACCGACTGCGCACGAGCAGCACCGCAACACCGGACTGCGGGTGCCGTGCTTCGCTCACCTGCACGCCGGGTACCGTCGCCAGCGCCGCGCGCACGGCCGCGTGCGCCGCGCCGCCATCCTCGCGCGGTTGCCATAATCCGAACACGCCGAACGGCTGCGTGTAGTGCAAGGTTTGCGTGGTGCCTACCCAGAGCGGCGTGCCGTCCGCCAGCCGTGCCGGCGCGCGCCACAGGCGCAGCACTTCGGTCTGGCCGGGTGCGTGCCCAGGGCGCCGCAACAACAGCGTTTCGGCTTCGGCGTCGAGCGTGGCGGGCAGGACCGGTTGCTGCCATGGCGCCTTGTCGTCGTCGAGCAGTCCCAGCGTCGCCGTCCAGTTCGCCTGCGGCTGCGCCTGCCATCCCTGCGCGCGCAGGTGCTGCTGCAGCGGTTGCAGCGAACCTGCGACCTGCACGTCGAGCGGCCAGCGCCGGCTGGCATCGCGCTCGTTGCGCTGCGCCGGCAACGATGCCCAGGCGTGCCGCCACCACTGCGTCTCTTCGAGCACGGTCGCTGCCGGCGGGGATGCGAAGCGCGCCAGCGTCGTATCGACCGAGCGCGGCGCATGCCATAACGCGGCGATCACGAACACGCCATAGAAGCACCAGGCGAGCGGCCGCATCCAGAACGAACGGGCCACGTGGCGGCGATAGGCGATGCCCAGCACCAGCAACCAGACGACGCCGAACAGCAGGCCGCCGACCAGGTCACTCAGCCAGTGCGCGCCGAGGTACAGCCGCGCGAACGAGAGCAGCGCCACCACGACGCCCGTCACCAGATAGGGCCAGACGCGTTGGCGGCCGGGCAGTTCGCGCGCGATCAGCACGGCGAAGAAACCGAAGCTGATCGTGGTCATCGTCACGGCGATCGACGGGAAGCCGAAGCCATCGGGCGCGGTCGGCGGCCGCGGCATGTCGATCGACGCCCCCAACCACGCGGTCAAGGCCAGTCCGAAGCCGAGTGCGGCCAGCCAGTGCGCCGCCGCGATCCAGCGCCGCCGCCACAGCAGCCACAGCAGCGCGATCGCGAACGCCGGCACCAGCACGTTGGCATCGCCGATCGCGGCCAGGCCCGCCATCAACCGGTCGGCGAGCGGATTGCGCAGCGCGAACATCGCCTCGTAGATGTTGCGATCGAGCCCCAGCGGCTCGCCGCGCATCAGCACGGTCGCGAGCAACGCGAACCAGGCCCAGCCGATGGCCAGCAGACAGACGGCGAGGATCGCCAGCGAGGCGGATTCCGGCCGGTTGGGATCGATCAGCGCGGCGGCGTAGCGGCCAAGGTGCGGGTGCGCGTGCGTCCACTTCAACGCGCGCGCCAGCAACGAGTTGGCGTGGTTCGCAAACCAGCGGTACGTGTACAGCACCGTCGCCCACACCAGCGCCAGCACTACCAGCATCGCGCCGAGCACCAGCGCTAGACGGTCGGCGACGGCTGCGACGGCATCGTAGGACGCACCGAAGATCCAGCCCGGCGCCAGGAAGCAGGCCGCCCAGGCGAACGCCGCGAACAGGCTGGCCGGCACGTAACGCTTCAACGGCATCCGCAGCATGCCGGCCGTGGCCGGCACGAAAGGCCGGACCGCGCCGACGAAGCGCGCGATCACGATGCCCTTGCTGCCATGCCGGCGGAACAGCCCTTCGCCGCGATCGAGCAGCTGCGGGTAGCGCCGGAACGGCCAGTGCTCGCGCATGTGCGGGCCCCAGCGATGACCGATCCAGTAGCTGAGCGCATCGCCGGTGAACGCGCCCAGCGCCGCGCAGACGATCGCGTACGGCCCGTCGACATGGCCCAGCCCGACCAGCGCGCCGATCGCGAACAGCAGCGGCAGCGCCGGCACCACGATGCCGACGACCGCCAGTGCATCACAGAACGCGACCAGGAAGATCAGTCCGCCCGCGGCGACAGGATGCGCACTGATCCAAGCGACGATGCTGTCGAACCAGGCGGATGTCATCGCCGGATTATAGGTGAGGGCTGCGAGGCGGGGCCCGATACACTTCCCGCATGACACGACGCGATGCGATGGAAATCCAGGCACTCAAGGCCGACAGCTTCGGCCGCATCGCCTTGATGCGCGGCAGCGCCGGACCGTTCGTGCGCCGCGACCTCTCGCACGTGCCGCCATGGCTGCGCCTGCCGGCGTGGTGGCTGGCGCGACGCGAGGCGAGTGCCCTGCGCCACGTCCACGGGCTCGCTGCGATGCCGCAGCTGCTCGGTTGGGACGGCCGCATCCTCGACCGCAGCTATCTCGATGGCGCCGCGATGTACCAGCGTCCGCCGCATGGCGACGTGGCCTACTTCCGTGCCGCGCGGCGACTGCTGCAGTCCCTGCACCGGCGCGGCGTGGCGCACAACGACCTGGCCAAGGAAGCGAACTGGCTGGTACTGGCCAACGGCCGTCCCGGCATCATCGATTTCCAACTGGCGGTGCGCGGCCATCCGCGTTCGCGCTGGATGCGGTTGCTCGCGCGCGAGGACCTGCGCCACCTGCTCAAGCACAAGCGCACGTATTGCCCGCAGGCGATCACGCCGGTCGAGCGGCGCCTGTTGAAGCGGCATTCGTGGGTGCGCGACGCCTGGTTCCGCAGCGGCAAACCCGTGTACCGCTTCGTCACGCGCAGGATCCTGAAATGGGAGGACAACGAAGGGCAGGGACCGAAGCCATGAGTACGCTTGCAGGCAAGACGTTGTTCATCACCGGCGCCTCGCGCGGCATCGGCCTGGCGATCGCGCTGCGCGCCGCGCGCGACGGCGCCAATGTCGCGATCGCCGCGAAATCCGCGGTACCGAATCCGAAGCTGCCTGGCACGATCCATGAGGCCGCAGACACGGTGCGCGCCGCGGGCGGACAGGCGCTCGCGCTCAGATGCGACATCCGCGAGGAAGACGAGGTGCGCGCGGCGGTCGCGGCCACCGTCGACGCCTTCGGCGGCATCGACATCCTCGTCAACAACGCCAGCGCGATCTGGCTGCGCGGCACGCTCGACACGCCGATGAAGCGCTTCGACCTCATGCAGCAGGTCAACGCGCGCGGCAGCTTGCTGTGCGCGCAAGCCTGCCTGCCCTACCTGCTGAAGGGTCCCAATCCGCACATCCTGACGTTGGCACCGCCACCGTCACTGGATCCGAAGTGGTGGGCGCCGCATACCGGCTACACGCTGGCGAAGATGGGCATGAGTTTCGTCACGCTGGGCCTGGCCGGCGAGTTCGGGCCGCAGGGCGTCGCCGTCAACGCGTTGTGGCCGCGCAGCATCATCGCCACCGATGCGATCAACATGATTCCCGGCATCGACATCGCGCGGTGTCGCAAACCCGAGATCGTCGCCGACGCCGCGCGCGCGGTGCTGGTGCGGCAGGCGCAAGGATTCCATGGGCAGTTCCTGATCGACGAGGACGTGTTGCGTGAGGCCGGCGTCGCCGATTTTTCGCAGTACGCGGTCGATCCCGACAGGCCGTTGCTGCCCGACCTGTTTCTCGATTGAGGATGGCAAGATGAAGTACCTGCATACGATGATCCGCGTCCGCGACCTGGACGCGACGCTGAGATTCTTCTGCGACGGCCTCGGCCTGCGCGAAATGCGGCGCATGGACAACGAGCAGGGGAAGTACACGCTCGTGTTCCTGGCGACCGAAGAGACGCCGGACGCCGAGATAGAGCTGACCTACAACTGGGGATCGGAAGAGGACTACGGCAGCGCGCGCAACTTCGGCCATCTGGCCTTCCGCGTCGCCGATATCTACGCCACCTGCGCGCGTCTGCAGGCGATGGGCGTGACGATCAACCGTCCGCCGCGCGACGGCCACATGGCGTTCGTGCGCTCGCCCGACCTGGTTTCCATCGAACTGCTGCAGGATGGCCACTTGCCGCCGCAGGAGCCTTGGGCGTCGATGCAGAATGCGGGCACTTGGTAACCACCGGCCGCAGTCAGCCTTACGGCAGTGCCTGTTCGAGGTCGGCGAGCAGGTCGTCGATATGCTCCAAACCGACAGA
>JACMKK010000095.1 GCA_014380115.1 Luteimonas sp.
AGTTCTTCGACAACATGCCGCAGCCGGCGGTCGCGATCAGCGCGTACGCGGCGAAGGGCGAAAACTGGACCGACGCGCAGGAAGCGGTCGGCACCTTCGTCGCGATCAACGGCACCGACGTGACCACCGAAGCCGGCGGTGTGGTGCGCGAGCTCGCGTTCGAAGCCGGCCAGCCGGTCAAGGCCGGTACCGTGCTGGTGCGCCTCAACACCGCCAACGAACTCGCCACGCTGAAATCGCTGCAAGCCACTGCCAAACTGGCCGCGGTGCAACGCGACCGCTGGCGCGCGCTCGGCAAGGACAAGCTGGTGTCGGAGGATGAAGTCCAACAGCGCGCCACCAACGCGGCAAGCGCCCAGGCCGACGCCGATGCGCAGAGCGCGCTGATCGCGCAGAAGACGATCCGCGCACCGTTCAGCGGCGTGCTCGGCCTGCGCAAGGTCAACCTCGGGCAATTCGTCAACCCGGGCGATCCGATCGTCAGCCTGCAGTCGCTCGATCCGATCTACCTCGACTTCTCGCTGCCCGAACAGCGCATCGGCGATGTCCTCGAAGGCACGGCCATTCGCGCCTCGGTGGACGGACTCCCGGGACAGACCTTCGAGGGCAAGATCACCGCCATCGAACCCCAGGTCGATATCAACACGCGCAACTTCAAGGCGCAGGCGACGCTCGCCAACTCGGAATTCAACCTGCGTCCCGGCACGTTTGCGCATGTCAATTTCGATACCGGCGCAGCGCAGAAGGTGGTCGTGATCCCGCAGACCGCGGTCAGCTTCAATCCCTACGGCAATTCGGTGTACGTGATCTCGCAGGTGCGCCGCGCTGAGGGCGAGAAGGACATGCAGGGCAAGCCGCTGACCGGCAACAAGCTCACGGTCAAGCAGCGGTTCGTCAAGACCGGCGCCACGCGCGGCGACCTGGTCGCAGTGACCGACGGCCTGAAGCCCGGCGAGCGTGTGGTCACCAGCGGCCTGCTGAAGCTGCGCAACGACGCCGAAGTGACCATCAACAACAAGGTGCAGCCGACCGCGAGCACCACGCCGACACCAGAAAACCGCTAATCCAAAGCTCCCTCCCCTGCGACTGCAGGGCAGGGCTGGGGAGAGGTTGCATGCGCGCCGGCATCGCCCGATTGCGCAAAGCACCCCCTCCCAATCTCCCCCTGCATTCGCAAGGGGAGGGGCAGAATCCCCCTCGAGGTCGCGATGAAATTCACCGACATCTTCATCAACAAACCCGTGCTGGCCATCGTCGTCAGCCTGTTCATCCTGCTGTTCGGCATGCGCGCGTTCACCTCGCTCAACGTGCGCGAATATCCGGAACTGCAGAACGCGGTCATCAACGTCAGCACGACCTACTTCGGCGCCGATGCGGACCTGATCCAGGGCTTCATCACCACGCCGCTGGAGCGCGAGATCGCCAGTGCCGACGGCATCGAATACCTGACTTCGTCCAGCGCCGCCGGCATCAGCACGATCCAGGCCTACATTCGCCTCGACCGAGATCCGAACGAGGCGCTCACGCAGATCTCCGCCAAGGTCAACAAGATGCGCGGCGAATTGCCGCAGGAATCCGAAGACCCGGTGATCGACCTGCAGCAGGGTCAGCAGATCGCCGCGATGTATGTGTCCTTCGCCAGCGAAGTGCTCAACAACAACCAGATCACCGATTACCTCACGCGCGTGGTGCAGCCGAAGCTGGCGACGATCCCGGGCGTACAGCGCGCCGATATCCTCGGCGCCGGTTCGTTCGCGATGCGCATCTGGCTCAAGCCGGATCGCATGACCGCACTGCAAGTCACCGCCAGCGACGTCAGCAAGGCGCTGCAGTCCAACAATGTGCTCTCGGCCCTCGGCTCGACCAAGGGCGAAATGGTCTCGATCGACCTGACCGCGCGCACCGACCTGCGCACGCCCGAGGAATTCAAGCAGCTGGTGATCCGCGAGCAGGATGGTGCGATCGTGCGCCTAAGCGACGTCGCCGACGTCGTGCTCGGTTCCGAGAACTACGGCACTTCGGTGCGCATCAACGGCGATGCGGCGACCTTCATGGGTATCTTCGTCGCGCCCGACGCCAACTCGCTCGACGTGATCAAGGACGTGCGCAAGGTCTGGGACAACGAGATCGTCCCGCAATTGCCGGAAGGCATGAAGGGCACGATCCCTTACGACAGCACCGAGGCGATCCAGGACGCCATCAACGAGGTCATCACCACGATCGTGGAAGCGGTGATCATCGTGATCGTGGTGATCTTCCTGTTCCTCGGTTCGCTGCGCAGCGTGCTGATCCCCGCGGTGACCGTGCCGCTGTCGCTGATCGGCGCGCTGTTCCTGATGCTGCTGATGGGCTTCACGATCAACCTGCTGACATTGCTGGCGATGGTGCTGGCGATCGGCATCGTGGTCGACGACGCGATCATCGTGCTGGAGAACGTGCATCGCCACATCGAGGAAGGCATGTCGCCGTACGACGCTTCTATCCGCGGCGCGCGTGAGCTGGCCTGGCCGGTGGTGGCGATGACCACGACGCTAGTCGCCGTGTACCTGCCGATCGGCTTCCAGGGCGGCCTCACCGGCGTGCTGTTTACCGAATTCGCGTTCACCCTCGCCGGCTCGGTGCTGTTGTCGGGCGTGATCGCACTGACGCTGACGCCGATGATGTGCGCGAAGATCCTCAAGCCGCATACGGAGGGCAGCAAGGGCAAGCTCGAGGCCTGGCTCGACGACCGCTTCGACTGGCTGCGCCATGGTTACCAGGGCAAGCTGCACGGCGCGCTCGAAACCAAGGGCGTGATCGCGATCTTCGGCGCGATCGTATTCGTCTCGTGCATCTTCCTGTTCATGACCTCGCCCAAGGAGCCGGCGCCGGCCGAGGATCAGGGCTTCATCTTCTCTATCGGCAGTGCCGATCCTTCGGCCACGCTCGACTACGTCGAGCGCTATACCGAAGAGATCACCCAGATCGCCAAGGGTGTGCCGGAGGTGGAGAACTACTTCCTGTTCAACGGCGGCTTCGGCGCCGGTGGCGGCGCCAGCAACAGCGCCATCGCAGGCTTCGTGCTGAAGCCGTGGAGCGAACGCGACCGTTCCACCAAGCAGGTGCTCGAACAGGACTTGCAGCCGAAAATCTCGGAAGTGACCGGCCTGAACGTGTTTGCCCTGATCCCGCCCGCGCTGCCGACTGCGGGCGGCGACGGCGGCGGCGAGTTCATCATCGGCGGCATCGGCTCGCTGTCGCAGTTGCAGGAACTCGCCGACGCCGTGCTCGCCAAGGCGATGGCCAGCAAGCGCTTCATCTTCCTCGACAAGGACCTGAAGATCGACAAGCCGCGTATCGAAGTGCAGATCGACCGCGACAAGGCGGCCTCGCTCGGCATCGACATGCAGACGCTGTCGGCCGACATGGCGGCCATGCTCTCTGGCGGCTACACCAACCGCTTCGCGATGCAGAACCGTTCCTATCGCGTGATTCCGCAGGTGCAGCGCAGCGATCGGCTCAACGCGACGCAGCTAGGCAACTACTACACGCGCACGCGCGACGGCGAGCTGATTCCGCTGTCGACGATCGTCACGCTCAAGGAAAGCGCGCAGCCGCAGGTGCTCAAGCGCTTCCAGCAGCTTAATGCGGTCGGCATTACGTTCGCGCCGCGTCCCGGCGTGAGCAAGGGCGAGGCGCTGGCGATCCTCGACCAGGCGGCGAAAGAGGTGCTACCGCAGGGTTACAGCGTCGACTACGCCGGCGAGTCGCGGCAGTTCAAGCAGGAAGGCGCCACCATGCTGGTCACGCTGTTGTTCGCGCTGATCATCATCTTCCTGGTGCTGTCGGCGCAGTTCGAGAGCTTCCGCGACGCGATCATCATGCTGATCACCGTGCCGATGGCGATCTGCGGCGCGCTGCTGGTGCTCAACGTCCTGGCGATCCTGGGCGGCATCCTCGGCATGAGCGGGATTGAAGCTTTCCCCGGGATGAGCATCAACATCTATACCCAGGTCGGCCTGGTCACGCTGGTCGGCGTGATCTCCAAGCACGGCATCCTGATCGTGGAGTTCGCCAACAAGCTGCAGATCGAGAAGGGACTGAGCAAGCGCGAGGCGATCGAGGAAGCCACCGCGATCCGCCTGCGTCCGGTGCTGATGACGACCGCGGCGCTGGTGTTCGCGATGGTGCCGCTGCTGATCGCCAGCGGCCCGGGCGCGGCGGCACGCTTCTCGATGGGCATGGTGATCGCCTCGGGCATGACCATCGGCACCGCGTTCACGCTGTTCGTGCTGCCGGCGTTCTACCTGTACCTCGCGCGCGACCATGCGCATGATCGGGATCGGGAGAACGCGGCGGAAGCCGAAGGCGCGCATGGCGGGCTGCCACCGCCGGAGCCGCAGGCGACTTGATCGGTGATTTTGGCAAGGCGAACGGGCGCAGCGATGCGCCCGTTTTTTTTGCGCTCCATGCGCCTCCCCAGCAGCATCGGCACCCTGCCCCTCTCCCCGCCTGCGGGGAGAGGGTGGCGCGCAGCGCCGGGTGAGGGGCCGCCGGAGCCGACCAGCGATACGTGCCATGTTGGTTTCGAGTGTAGGGATCAACCTTCACTCGACGCGATCCGGACGTGACTAGTTGCCCGGCTCCTTCGCCCCTCATCTGCCCTTCGGGCATCTTCTCCCCGCTCGCGGGGAGAAGAAGCATGCAACGCCGCGCCGCGAGGTTCGTGAAGCCGTACCCTATCGCCAAGCCTGCAACTCGCGCCTGCAGGCTTCGCCGAACGCCTTCAACGAATCCTGCATGTGCACACCTTCGCCGCGTTGCCGTGATTCGTACAGCTCGCGCGGCGTCTTGTTTTCGGCCATGTACAGTGCTGCGATGTCGTCCACCACC